>JASFPU010000073.1:0-9619 GCA_050115855.1 Holophagae bacterium | reverse complement strand
GCGCGGCTGCTCACTCTGCAGGCCGCGGTGCTCAAGGACCGTGGGATGACCACGACCCGCGAATCGTCGATGGCCAAGCTCTACGCGTCCGAGGTCGCGGTTCGGGTGGGCGAGGAGGCGGTCCAGATCCACGGCGGGTACGGCTACACGAAGGACTACCCGGTCGAGCGGGCGTGGCGGGACGCGAAGCTGTGCACCATCGGCGAGGGTACGTCGGAGATTCAGCGGATGGTGATCGCGCGCGAGATTCTCGGTCGGGGTTGATATCGGGCCGCGTGGCGGGAGGATGACGGGCATGGGCAGACCGACGCTGGATCATCTCGGGATCGCGGTCGAGTCGCTGGCCGACGGCGTCCGCTTCTACGAGGCGCTCGGCCTCGAGTTCGAGGGCGTCGAGGAGGTCGACGAGCACGGGGTTCGGGTCGGCTTCCTGCCGGTCGGAGACACGCGGATCGAGCTGCTCGAGCCGACCGGCGAGGCGTCACCCATCGCCCGGCACCTCGAACGGCGGGGGCCCGGGTTGCACCACGTCTGTCTCCGGGTCGACGACATTCGTGCAGCGATGGCCGCGCTCGACGAGCAGGGCTACCGGTTGCTCTCTGACGAGCCCCAGAACGGCGCGCACGGGTGCCTGGTGTGCTTCGTCCACCCGAAGTCGACCGGCGGCGTGCTGCTCGAGCTGTCGCAACCGAACGGGTCCGACCATGGCGGATGACGCGATCGAGATCCACACGATCGAGGTCGGTTCGCTGGTCGTCGTCCACTGCGCCAATCCGCGGGAGAAGCACTGGGGCCTGCTGCTCGAGATCGACGGCCTCGGTGTCGTCCTGCGTGGCCTCGACCTGGCGTCGGTCGAAGACTGGTTGGCCCAGGAGCGATCTGGGGGTGATCCGCTGATCTGCCCCTCGACCTTCTTCGTGCCGACCCACCGGTTGCAGCGCATCGATCTCGACGAGAGCGGGCCGGTCGTGACGGGCTACGCAGATCGATTCCGCCAGGAGTGCGGCCGGGACGTCCGACAGGCGCTGCTCGGTACCGGAGACCGACTGGAGACCAACTGAATGCGTTGGCGCACCGGTGGGGTGCTGGTCGCCGCGATCGGCATCACGATCTGCTCGATCGTGATCGATGTCGACGCCCAGTACGGGGGCTCGGTCGACGTCAATGCCGTGGTCGTGCCGGTCACGGTGCGCGATGACCGGGGCCGGGTGGTCTCGAGCGTGGCGCGCAGGGCGTTTCACCTGAAGGTCGACGGCTTCACGGTCCCGATCCGGGATCTCCACCTCGAAAGTGATCTTCCGATCAGCCTCGGGTTCATCCTCGACACCTCGGGGTCGATGACCGGCCACAAGCTCGACAGCAGCCGGGACCTGATCATGGCGTTCCTGGCCGAGCGTCGTGAGGAGGACCAGCTCGCGCTCTGGACCTTCGGCAACGATCTCGTGATCGAGCGCTTTCCGTTCGGCATGGGTTGGTACCTCCTGCCGCGGGTGCTCGAGACCCTCAAGCCGTGGAGCACGACAGCGCTGTACGACATGATCCGTCGGGTGCCGGAGGTGATGGAGAAGGCCGACCACCACCGGCGCGCGGCGATCCTGCTCACCGACGGTGTCGACAACGCCTCCGAGATCAGCGCCGACGAGGCGATGGCGATCGCCCGGCGCCTCGAGACGCCAATCTACGTGCTCGGCGTCGAGCCGCCGCCGACCAAAGACAGCGCGGGGCCCTCGTACGAGGAGATACTGACCCTCATCGCCGACGCCTCGGGCGGGCTGTACCGGCGGATACCCCGCGCCGAGCAGATGTCCGACGTCGCGACCGTCATGCTCGACGAGCTTTCGTCGCGCTACATCCTGACCTTCACCACGTCGGGCGTCGGACACCGGAAGTGGCGCCCGATCGAGGTCACAGTCGATGGATACACGGCGGTGACTCGGACCGGATACGTCGGAACCCTGCCCTGACCCCGGCCGGTCGGGACCGCGTAAGTGCAATCGTGATCACACTCTGGGGCGGTCAGTTGTACTACAATGATCTCGTTGACAGGAAATTGTTTGTCGTTTGCACCGAGAGGAAGCTCAGTGGAGGTCACGATGCGGAGAGTGCTCCTGATGACGGCGGTGTGCTGCGTGCTCGCGACTCCGGTCATGGCGGCCGGCGGCGTCGACCTGTACGCGACGTACGGCGAGGTCGTTGAAGGCGAGAATGACTTCGGACTTGGCGTTCGACTCGATTTCGGGGGTGTCCACTGGCGGTTCGACGCCGCGGCGACAGCCTTCGGCGAGGTCGACGACGTCTCCATCGGCGCCACGGTTGACGACTCGATCTCGGTTCGTGCGTACGATCTCGGCCTGCGTTACGTTTTCAAGGACGGGCACGCGCTGCGCCCGTACCTGGGCGGAGGGGTCAGCTATCTCACCGCCAACGCGACCTACGCAGCGGTCGATTCCGCCTTCGGCGCGTACGGCATGGCTGGTTTTCGCTATGGCAAGAAGCCCGGGATCAACTTCATGGCCGAGGTCATCTACCGGATGGCCGACGCCGATGCGACCGCCAGCCTGACCGAAACTCACAGCATCGACCTCGGCGGGCTGGCACTTCAGGTCGGAATCTCGTTCGTGTACTGAGTCGACCCGCGGCCGCTCGCCGCACTCGATTCGTCATCGACAGCCGGAGCGTGAAACTGGGTCACGGCCGGGTCGCGCTGCGGTTGCCAGCATCTGAGCCCACCGATGGCCCTGTTCCGTGGCCGAAACCGGGGTAGAATCGCGCCGCCGATGGAGGAGACCCCATGCCTCTGAACGACGTTCGTGAACGGGCGGCGGCGGTGATCGCCGGCGCGCTCGATGCCGCATTCGGCCACCAGGCCGGCGACATCGTCCTCGAGGTCGCGCCTCGCCGCGAGCTCGGCGACCTGGCGTGGCCGGGAGCGCTCCCCCTGGCCAAGGTGCTCAGACGTCCGCCGCGCGAGATCGCGGACGCGGTCGTCGAGCGCGCCGACTGGCCGCCGGAGATCGAGCGCGTCGAGATCGCCGGACCCGGGTTCGTCAATCTGTGGCTCGACCGGCACGCCACGATCGGCCGACTGCTGCGCGGCGACCGCCGGCACCGCGCCGGTCACGCGATGAAAACCGTCGTCGAGCACACCAACATCAACCCGAACAAGGCGGCCCACATCGGCCACCTGCGCAATGCGGTTCTCGGCGATGTTCTGGTCCGGTGCCTGCGACACCTGGACCTCGACGTCGAGACCCAGAACTACATCGACGACACCGGTGTTCAAGTTGCCGATGTCGTGGTCGGTCTGCTCCACCTGCCCGAGGTCGAGGTCGCCGAGGCGATCGGTGTCGAGCCGGTGCGACGGGACGAGCTCATCGAACGGGCCCTGGCGCTCGATCCGGGCGGCGTGCCGACGGCGACCACCACCGACTTCGACGACTTCTGCTGGCGGATCTACCCGATGGTGACCGCGCGGTACGAGTGGGATGCGGCATTCAAGGAGCACCGCTCCGAGGTCTTGCACGCCGTCGAGGCGGGCCACGGTGGTCTCGAGCTCGACCAGGCGATACAGCTGCTGCTCGCCGCCGTGGTGGGAGGTGATGAGGTTCCGGCGCGTGTGATCGCCCGGCTCGCCGAGGCCGTCGCCGACGCCAACGTGCGCTGCCATCTGGCGACCATGGCCCGGCTCGGGGTCGGGTACGATCTGCTGCCCCACGAGTCCGCGATCCTGCAGCTCGGATTCTGGCAGCGCGCGTTCGAGCTGCTCCGGGAGTCCGGCTCGATCCGTCTCGAGACCGAGGGCAAGAACGCCGGCTGCTGGGTGATGTCGCTCGCTTCGAGCCCGGAGTTCGCCGACATGGACGATCCGGACAAGATCCTGGTGCGGTCCAACGGCACTGTGACCTATACCGGCAAGGACATCGCCTACCAGCTGTGGAAGCTCGGCCTGCTGCTCGACCCCGACGGGTCACGGCACGACTTCGGCTACCGGACGTACGACGAGTGGGCGCAGCCTTCGGCCGCCGCACCGGTGACCTACGGTGACGGCGATCGGGTTCTGGTAACTACCGTCGCCGACCTGTCGGAGCGGATCGAGGGGCTGAGCTTCGGCGCCGCGTCCAGGGTGTACAACGTGATCGACACCCGCCAATCGTACCCGCAGAAGGTGGTCAAGGAGGCGGTCCGGGTGCTCGGCCATCCGGACGCGGCCGACAACTCGATCCACTTCGCCTACGAGATGGTCGCCCTGACCCCAGCGGCGGTTCGGGTCATCGAGCAGCGCAGCGACACGTCATTCGGCCTCACCGACGACGATATGAGCAAGTCGTACATCGAGATGTCGGGCCGCCGCGGGATCGGCGTTCGCGCTGACGAGTTCCTCGACGTGCTGGTCGACGCGGCCGAGGATGCCATCGTCGGCCGGCTCGAAGGAACCGGCGATCCGGCCGACGTCGCTGATCGGGCGCGCGACATCGCGGTCGGTGCGCTGCGCTACCTGATGGCGCGGCAGTCACGAAACCGGGTGCTCGCGTTCGACTTCGACGAGGCGCTGGCGTTCGAGGGCGACACCGGACCGTACCTCCAGTACTCCGCGGTGCGGGCGGGCAAGATCTTCAGCAAGCTCGCCGACCGGCGCGGTGAGGGGCGGTTCGAACCGACTGAGCTCGAGGTCCTCGCCGGGGTCGAGATCCCCGACGACCTGTGGAGCCTGGTTTTCGAGTGCTCCCGCCGCCGCGACGTCGTCGCCCAGGCGGTGTCCAATCTCGAGTTCTCGCTGCTGTCTCAGCACGTGCACGGGCTGGCGCAGCTGTTTCACCGGCTGTACCACTCGAACCCGGTGGTGCCCGAGGACAATGACGGCGTGCGCGCGTTGCGCCGGGCGGTCTTCACGCTTTTCGTCGACGAGATGCACGTGCTGCTCGAGGAGCTGCTCGGCATTCCGATTCCCGCCGAAATGTAGTCTCCCGCGTCCGCAGCCGAAACCGTGCCCGTGGCCGACACGAGCGGTAGCGTCCGGGATCGGAACCGGAATCGGGTTCGGACTCGGAATCGGGTTCGGACTCGGGATCGGATTCGGTCTCGGGAACGGGAACGGGATCGGGATCGGGATCGGGACAGGCACCGATGCGCACATCGCACCGTGGTACATGTATCATTGCATGCGGATGTGGCTATGAATGACGACCAACTGAGAAAGCTCTTCGGGCGCCTCGAGCACCAGATCATGGAGCTCATCGCCAACACCGACGACGAGGTGGCCCAACGCGCCACCTCAGTGGCGCTGCTTCACCACAAGGTGCCCGGCGTGTCGTGGACCGGCTTTTACCTCCTGCGAGGTGACGATCTCGTCGTCGAGGCGTACCAGGGACCTGTCGCCTGCCTGGTCCTGGAGCGCCACATGGGCGTGTGCTGGGCCGGCGTCGACCGCAACGAGACCCTGATCGTCAATGACGTCGAGTCGTTTCCCGGCCATATCGCGTGCGACGAGCGGAGCCGGTCCGAGGTCGTCGTCCCGGTGCGCGACGCCCGGGGACGCGCGATCGGCGTGCTCGACGTCGACTCGCACCTCGCCGACCATTTCACCGAGGCGCACCGCGACGGGTACGAGTCGATCGTCCGGATGCTCGAGTCGCGCTGGTGGCGGTGACCCCCGCGCGAACGCGAGGACCGGCCCGGAATCAGGACAGCGGTCAGTAACGGCTTGGCAAAGCGTTCTCTGACGGGTACCATGCCGACGCTGTGCGGGAATTCACAATGTCCCGCCTGGAGGTGGTGATGGCAGGCAATCTCCGCGGACGGCACTTTCTCAAGCTGCTCGACTTCAGCTCGGCCGAGATCCGCGATCTGCTCGAGCTGTCGGCGGCGCTCAAGGCCAACAAGCGAGCCGGTGTGCGCGGTCGAGCCCTCGACGGGAAGAGCATCGCACTGATCTTCGAAAAACCGTCGACCCGGACGCGCTGCGCCTTCACCGTCGCCTGCATCGACGAGGGCGCCCACCCCGAGTATCTCGGCAAGGGCGACATCCAGCTCGGTAAGAAGGAAACCGTCGCTGACACCGCCCGGGTGCTCGGCCGGATGTTCGACGGTATCCAGTTCCGCGGCTTCGCCCACGCTACCGTCGAGACCCTGGCCGAGTACGCCGGTGTTCCCGTGTGGAACGGCCTCACCGACACCTGGCATCCGACCCAGATCCTCGCCGACCTGTTGACCGTCAAGGATGAGTTCGGCCGGCTCGACGGGCTGTCGTTGGCGTACGTGGGCGATGGGCGGAACAACATGGCCAACTCGCTGATGGTCGGCTGCGCGAAGCTGGGCATGGACGTCCGCGTCGTCGCCCCCGACGCCCTCCATCCCGACCCGGATTTGGTCGGCACGGTCGAGAAAATCTGCGCGGAGACCGGGGGTGCGGTGACCGTGACTGCGGACGTGGCAGCCGGTGTCGCAGGCGCCCATGCCGTGTACACCGACGTCTGGGCATCGATGGGTGAGGAGGACAAGATCGCCGAGCGTGCCGCGCTGCTCGGGCCGTACAAGGTGACGCCGGAGCTGATGGCGGCGACCGGACGCCGCGAGGCGATCTTCCTGCACTGCCTACCCGCCTTCCACAACCTCGAGACCGAGGTCGCGAAGCAGCACCCAGAGATCTGCGAGGTGTCGGACGAGGTCTTCGAGGGTCCGTGGTCGCGGGTCTTCGACGAAGCCGAGAATCGGCTTCACACGATCAAGGCGGTGATGGTCGCGACTCTCGGCCGGTGAATCAAGCACGCACGCAGCGCTCAGGGCGAGCGAGACGCATACGTCAAAGGAGACAACCATGAACAAAGTCGTCGTTTTCGGAGCCGGGCTCGTGGTCCGGGCTCACGTTCGCTACCTGCTCGACCACGGGTTCGACGTCACCGTCGCGAGCCGCACGGTGTCCAAGGCCGAGGACATCATCGACGGCCACCCCAACGGCACGCCGGTTGCGTTCGACATCACTGTCGAGCCCGAGCGGCTGCGCGAGATCGTCGCTGCGCACGACGTCGCGGTGAGCCTGCTGCCCTGGCAGTTTCATCCGCAGGTGGCACGAGCCTGTCTGGACGAGGGCAAGCACATGGTGACGACCTCGTACGTCAAGGACGAGATGGCGGCGCTCGACGCCGAGGCCAAAGCCAAGGGAATCATCCTGCTCAACGAGCTCGGCGTCGACCCCGGGATCGACCACATGACCGCCATGAAGGTCATCCACCGGGTCCAGGCCGAGGGCGGCGAGATCACGACGTTCCAATCCTACTGCGGTGGTCTGCCGGCGCCGGAGGCGAACGACAACCCTTACGGCTACAAGTTCTCGTGGAGCCCGCGCGGCGTGCTCCTGGCGGGTTTGAACAACGCCAGATTTAAGCGCTTCGGTGAGGTGACCGAGGTGCCGGGCAAAGAGCTGTTCAATCACGTCTGGAAGGTCATGGTCGACATCGAGGGGGTCGAGACCGAGCTCGAGGGCTACCCCAACCGGGACTCGATGCCCTACACGGAGACCTACGGCATCGATCCGCGCGACGTCATGTTCCGCGGCACACTCCGGTACCCGGGTTGGTGCGCTGCCATGAAGCAGGTGGCGCGCCTGGGATGGCTCGGCACCGAGCCGATGGACAACCTCGACGGGCAGACCTTCGCCGACGTCACCGCACGGCTCGCAGGGCTCGACAGCCCGACGGGGTTGAAGGAGGGCGTCGCCGCGTTCCTCGGCATCGACCCGTTCGGTCCCGAGCTGGCCAAGATGGAGTGGCTCGGGCTGCTCGGGTCGGAGCCGCTTCCTGGACCGTCGGCGCCGGTCGACATCCTCACTGCACGGATGCTGGACAAGATGTCGTACGGCGAGGGCGAGCGGGACATGCTGGTGCTGCAACACACCTTCATGGCCGAGTTCGCCGACCGGCGCGAGTACATCACCTCAACCATGATCGACTTCGGGATCCCCGGTGGCGACTCGTCGATGAACCGCACGGTCGGCCTGCCGGCGGCGGTCGGGGTCCGCTTCATCCTCGAAGAGAGATTCACCCGGCCCGGGGTCATCGTCCCCGTTATGCCCGAGTTCTACGAGCCCGCCCTGGAAGAGCTCGAGCGGCTCGGCATTCAGTTCGCCGAGGACGTCAAGGTCGCGCCTCAGGTCTGACACCACCAGCGAGATCCGAGCGTTGTGGTCGGCCAGAAGGGGGTCTGCGACCCTCGATCAGCTTTTGCAAGATTTGATATCTGGTCGCGGCGTCAGACCGTAGAATACGGTAGACAAGGAGGCGCATCATGAATGGTCGAACCACGCGGATCAATTTTTTGGTGACCGTGGCCAGCGTGTGTGTGATCGTCAGCGCACTCGGTGCGACCGTCCAGGCGGCGGATGGGGACGATGCACCGCTCACGATTCGGGCACGGGCCATCAGTACCCTGAACATCTCGAGAGCGGCCGCGGACCGGGTCGAAATTCGCATCTCCCAATGGTCGAGCGATACCGATCGGAGGGATCTCGTGAACACCTTGGTCTCCGAGGGCAACACCGCACTCGCAGACCGGATAGCCGACCAACCGGAGATCGGCTGGTTCCGCTTCGATCCGCGCGGCGGTGGCGGTCCGGGCCGTGACCCGCGCAAGACCGACCTGCGGTACGCGCGCGACATCATCGAAGGCAACAGCCGCGACATCATCCTGGTCACCAACCACTACATCGGGTTCGGCAACGACGCTCGTGCCGCCGACGGGTCGCGGCTCGTCGAGTACCCGCTGTCGGTCGTGCTCTTGAGCCTCGAAAAGAACGACACGGGCGAGTGGGCGGGTCTCGGCCGTTTGTTCGTCGGCACCAAGATTCGATACGACCGTTCCCAGAGCAGGTTCGTCATCGACGAGTTCCCGTCAGATCCGGTTTATCTGAAGGACGTCGTCGTCAAGTAGATCGCCCTCCCGGGCTCGCGGAGGTCCCGACCGGTCCATGTCGATCCGGGCCCGGCGCATGCCGGGCCCGACGTGCCTGTTATCCTCGCGCATCGTGAACGATGCCCTCCGCCACCGCGATCTGATCGTCTCGGGATCGGTCGACCGCGCCATCCTCCACCTCGGTGCGCCGGCGGCGCTCGCGGCCCTCCTCCAGGCCGGGTTCCTGGTGGTCGACACCTTTTGGCTCGGCCGAGTCGGCGCCGTCGCCATCGCGGCAGCGTCGACCGCCGGTTTCGTCATGTGGCTGGCCCAGACCCTCGGCGAGGGAGCGGCCAATGGTTCAGGGGCCGTGTTGGCCAACGCCGTGGGCGCCAACGATGAGGCCGGTGTCGGACGGTCGGCAGCGGCGGGTCAGGTGCTGGCGGTCTGGGGCTCGGCCCTGGTGTCGTCGGTCGGGCTCGCCACCGCGCACGCGGTGTTCGTGTTCATGGGCACGTCGGCCGACGTCAGTGCGGCGGGGGAGCGCTACCTGTGGGTGATCCTGCTCGGCATGCCGGCGTACTTCATCTTTGCCTGGCTGGCCGCGGCATTTCGTGCGACCGGTGACGCTCGGACGCCGCTCAATCTCCTCGGCGTCGCGGCAGCGGTCAACCTGGTGGTCGACCCGCTGCTGATCTTTGGTCTCGGCCCGATGCCGGCCCTCGGGGTCACCGGG
>JASFPU010000072.1:0-9638 GCA_050115855.1 Holophagae bacterium | reverse complement strand
AGACGTTTCTCGGCTCCGACACCGTCACGACCGATGGCTCCGGCGACGTTTCATTTTCATCAACAATGATCACGACCGTTCCCCCGGGCAGTTTTGTCACCGCCACTGCGACGGCACCGGACGGCAGCACCTCGGAGTTCTCTGAATGTGTCGAGTTCGGGGCCGAGCTCGACTTCGGCGACGCACCCGATCCGACGTACCCGACCCTGCTGGCATCCGACGGCGCCCGCCACCTGTTGGGCGGTTCTCTCTATCTCGGCTCGCTTGTCGACGCCGAGCCCGACGGCCTGCCGAGCTCGGGAGCCTCCGGCGACGACATCGATAACCTGGACGACGAGGACGGCTTCACCATCGGCATGCTGCCCATCGGCGGCCCGGCGACCGGGACCATCACCGCCTCCGCCGCGGGTCTCGTCGACGGCTGGATCGACTTCAACGGCGACGGCGACTGGGACGACCCCGGTGAGCAGGTCTTCACCGGTTTCGCCGTGACCGCGGGCGGCAACGCCTACTCCATTCCGGTGCCGGCGACAGCGGTCGCGGGACACACCGTCGCGCGGATCCGGATCAGCAGCGCGGGCGGCCTCGCGCCGACCGGGTTGGCCCCCGACGGTGAGGTCGAGGACCACGCGGTCCACATCGTCGCCCTCGACTGGGGCGACGCGCCCGACCCGAGCTACGACACACTGCGCTCGTCCAACGGCGCCTACCACATCATCGTCAGCGGCAATCCCTACCTGGGCTCGTCCATCGACGGGGAACCGGACGGCCTGCCCACCGCCGCGGCCGACGGCGACGATGCCGACGGCATCGACGACGAGGACGGAGTCCTCTTCACCACCGGCATCGGAGCCGGGCTCGAGGCGGGCCTCGAGGTCACCGCACCCCTCGGTGGGCTGCTCGACGCGTGGGTCGACTTCAACCGCGACGGCGACTGGGACGACGCCGATGAGCACGTCTTCGACGGTGAGGTGCTGACCGCCGGCAGCAACCCGCTGAGCTTCCCGGTCCCGGCGACTGCCTCGGTGGGAACCAGCTACGCCCGCTTCCGGCTGGCCTCGACCAACGTCCACTCGTCGAGCGGCGGCGCCTCCGACGGTGAGGTCGAGGACTACGCCATCGAGATTGTCGAGGGCCCGGACATCGAGATTGAAATGACCGCCTCTGTCGAACCCGCCCCTTCAGGCCGGCCGTTGACCTACACGATCACGATCACCAACAACGGGCCGTTGACGGCGAGCTCCGTGACGCTCGCCGACACGCTGCCGGTCGAGCTGAGCTTCGTTTCGTCGACGCCCGGATCGCCCGACTGCGACGTTTCGGCAGGGACTCTGACCTGCGATCTGGGCACCATGGCGGCCCTGGACAGCACCCAGGTCACAGTCGAAACCGTCCTCCTCCATCCGGTCTGGGGCTCGTTCTCCAACACCGCGGCCGTGACCGCATCCGAGCTCGATCCGATCCTGGGCAACAACGCCGCCACCGTCGACACGCGGGTCGCTCTCTTCATCGACGACTGGGAGAGCGGCGACCTCGGCGCCTGGTCCGACTCGAGCGACTAGCAGGCTGCGGACCGAAACCACGGCGCACCGGCGGCCGCCGGTGCGCCGCCTTTTTCCGTCACGACGCGTGGGATAATCACGTGGTGTGTCGTTCGCTCGCGAGACTCGCAGGCGCGCTTCTGCTCGTCGCCGTTTCCGCCCTGACATCGGCCGGTCGGGCCGGAGCTGCACCGTCGGAGCTCCCCAGTGAGAAGGACCGTTGGATCCGGGTCGACAGCGAGCACTTCACCATATTCAGCAATGCTCCGGAGTCGACCGCGTGCTCAGCCGCCTCCGACCTCGAGGAGCTGCGCCGTGTCATCGGCATGCTGTTTCCCAAGATGCGGCTCACTTCACCCGTCCCGACCTCCATCTACGTGTTCGACACGAAGGCGTCATTCGCACCGTACCGGTTGTACTACCAGGAACGGCCCGTGGAGCTCGCCGGCTACTTCACATCGCGCCCGCTCGGCAACTATGCCGCGATCGTCAGCACGAACAGCCACGACGACGTCACCCGCACCGTCTACCACGAGTACATCCACTCGGTGCTCGACACCAACCAGGCCGAGCTGCCTCTGTGGCTCAACGAGGGTCTCGCCGAGCTCTACTCGACCTTCGACGTGGTGCGCGGCACGGCGCGCATCGGCAACCCGATCGGGTCGCACCTGCTCTGGCTGCGCCGCAACGGGCTGATTCCACTCGCCGAGCTGTTCGCCATCGACCGCGACTCACCCGACTACAACGAAGGGCACCGGCGGGGCGGGTTCTACGCCGAGGCGTGGGCGCTGACCCACATGCTGGTCATCGGCCAGCCCGACCGGCACGCGCAGCTGTCGGCCTTTCTTCGGTTCCTGCGCCAGGGTGTCGACACCGACGACGCCTTCGACCAGGCCTTCGACACGACCTTCGACGAGCTCGAGAAGGAGCTCAAGAGGTACGTCCAGGGACGCCGATTCTCCTACTCCTGGGTTTCCGTGGACGACACTGCGACACCGACGATCAGCGTCTCGCCGCTCGGTTACGCCGAGGTCCTGTATCGCCTCGGCGACCTTCTCGTCGGGGCGGTTCCCGAACGCGCCGAGCTCGCCGCCAGACACTTCCGGGCGGCGCTCGCGATCGATCCGAACCACGGACCGGCGCTCGCCGGGCTCGGCAGGCTCGACGAGCTTGCCGGCCGCGACTCGGACGCGCTCGCACGCTACGAGAAGGCCGCCGAACTCGCTCCGGATGACTTCCGGGTCATCTACCTGCTCGGTGCCAGGCTGAGCCACGATCTCGCCCACGTCCAGCCGCCGGAGAACAGGCTCGCCCAGGCCGGACGCGCCCGCGCCGCCCTGCGTCGGGCGATCGAGCTGCAGCCCGCGTTCGCCGAGGCGTGGGCCGACCTCGGCTACACCTTCACCTGGCAGACCGATCCGACCGACGAGGGTGTCGATGCGCTCGGGACCGCCCACCGGCTGCTGCCCAAGCGCGGCGACGTCGGCTACAACCTGGTCGTGCTCCAGGTGCGCCGCGGCGACAGGACCGGCGCCGAGGCCACGATCGAACGGATGACGGCGGCGGGCATCGACCGGACCATCCTGGAGTCGGCCCGCGAGCTTCTGTTCGAGATCGACCTGCGGCGCGCACGTGAGCTCGCTCGCGATGGCCGAATCGACGAGGCCCGGCAGATCCTCGCCGAGGTCGAGGCGGCGACGGGTGATGACGAGCTCAGACGGAGGGTTCAGCTCGACATCGACACTCTCACCGAGCCGCAACCGCCCGACGACGGCTTCCTGGAGCGCTACAACGACGCGGTGCGGTTGGTCAACGCTGGGGACCTCGCCGCCGCCATCGAGGCCCTCGAAACGCTCGAAGCGTCCGCCACCACCGAGGACCAGGCGATCCGGGCCCGCGAGCTGCTCGACCGGACCCGGACCTACGGCGAGTTCCGGCAACGGGCCGAGACGGCCTTGCGGCTCGCCAACTCGCGTCGGATCGACGAGGCGATCGCGCTCCTCGAAGAGCTCGAGCGCGATGCCCCGGACCAGGACCAGGCGGCCGCGGTGGCCTCCCTGCTCGGCCGACTGCGCACCGATCGCGACTTCGAACGGCGCTACGCGGCGGCCGCCGCCGAGGTCAACGCCGGCCACTACGAGACCGCCATCGGCCTGCTCGAGCCCCTGCTCGAGCAGGCGCCCGACGAGCGCCGCCGGGTCCGCATCGAGCGCCTGCTCGACGACCTCTACGCGGTCCGCGACCAGTAGGGCACACCCTCCTCGTCCCGAGGGTACGTTGACCCTGTATCCTGTCCGCCATGAATCTCGCCGAGTACGGACAGGCGGTCGTGTCCGGGGTTCGTTCGATCCTCGACGCGACCACGAGCTGGCGCGACAACCCGCTCACCGAGCCCGTGAACCGGCGGCTCTGGGGCCGCTGGTGGCCGGCGACCCTGGCCGCACTGGTCGGAGCGACCGTTGCCGTCGACGCCGTTTTGCCGCCCATCGGCCGGCTCGCGGAGCTCGCCCCGCCGCTGCAGTTCGCCATCTTCTTCCCGGGTCTGATTCGCGACCTGCTTTACTCCGCTCCGGCCTTGTTCGGCTTTGTCGTGGTCTGGCGGCTCCGTCGTCTCCGCGCATCGGAGCCCACCGACTGGCCGCCGCGATCGACGGTGCCCGACTTCGGCCTTCGGTTCTTCCAGGCCGCCGCGCTGCCCGTCGCGGCCGCGGCCCTGGCGATCGGCTTCGGTGTGACGGTGGTCTCGTTCGTGGTCGCCGCCGCCCCACCGGGCACCGATGCTGCGACGCCGGGAATCGAGGAGCTCGGGCATTTGAGTGCATCCGGTGGTGCCGCCACATTGGCTCGAAGCGTGCTGGTCATTGCTCTGATCACCGGCCTGCTCGTCGTTCACCGCCGCCTCGGCGCCGGCTTCGGGAAGCTGATCGGCGCCGGGTTCTTCGTCTGGGGGATCCACATCGGCATCGGTTTCGCGGTGCCGTGGATGACCAGCTGGCTGGCCTGGCTGCCGGTGATCGGTCAGTACGCACCGCAGCGGTCGACGACCTGGGCCCACCTGCTCTTCGACCTGGCGGTGGCCTGCGCGGCCTGGACGGCGGCCGCCGAGAAGGTCCGGCCGGCGCCGTTGTGGGCCGACGCGCCGCCGCCGCCACCACCATCGACCGAGGCATCCGGAGGTTGATGTGGAGATCACCATCGCCGTCCTCGCGGGCGTCGTGAGCTCGCTGCTGCTCGCCGCGGTGTACCTCGCCGATCGCTACGAGCGGGAGCCCATCGAGCTCATCCAGGACAGCTTTCTGGTCGGACTGATCGGCCAGCTCGCGCTCATCCTGGCCCGGTGGACGATCACCGGCGAGGCTCTCTGGACCGGTCCCTGGCCGCTGGTCACCCTGGTCGCGGCGGCCGTCTACCTGCCCCAACGGCTCGCCCGTGAGCCCGAGGTCGACGAGCGATTCGATGGCATCGTCTACGCGGTGGCGACCCTCGCGGGAGCAGTCTGCGCCATGCTGGTCAACGACCTGCCCTGGCTCGCCGCGGCGTCGCCCCACCGTGCCGCGCTCGCCCCCGGCGCCGAGCCCGACCTGCGCGACCTGGTGATCGTCGCCACCGGCCCGGAGCTCGGTGCCGACCTGGGACGGGGCGCGGTGCTGGTGCTGGCCGCGGTGCTGATCGGCGCCGTGCTCGGCGTGCTCCAACTACGCGGCACCTCTCGGTGGCCGACCACGGCGGCGTGCGTCGCCACCGCCGCGCTCGTCGGCGGCCTCGACCTGGCGCTCGGCGGTGCATCGTGGTGGCGCTGGATCCTCGCCGCCACTGCCGCGGCGGCCGCCGTGACCCTCAAACACCGATCGGTGTTCCGCGACCGCCCGCAGGTGCCGGAACGCGACGTGGTCGTGCTCGGCCTCAAGACGGTGATGCTCGTGCTCGGCGCCGCCCTGCTCGCGACAGCGCTGCTGCGGGCCGTGGTCGAGCAGCCCTCGATCGAGCCCCCGGATCCGCCCGACGCCATCCGCCACCCGCAGGAGTTCGGACGGTGAGCCGCGCCCGCATGGTGCCGTTGGTTCTGGTGCTCGCGAGCCTCGCCGGAGCCTCTGAGCGGCGATGGGAGAACCCGGTGTTCGACACGCCGGCCGAAGCCGTAGCTGCTGCACGGACCCTGGCACCGACCATCGACGGATCGAGCCCGCGCGCCGAGCGCTTCTTCGTCGATCTGACCCTCGCCGACGGCGACCTCGATGCGAGCCACACCGCCACCGGCATCAGTCGCGTCGACCTCGACGGCCTGCTCGTGACCCACCCGACGGCCTTCAGCCGCGACGAGGCGCAGCGCCGCACCATCGACCGCTTCTTCGCCGCGGTGCCGGACCAGCGACGGGTGATCGAGCAGCGCCTCGCGCGCTTCGGCTACCCCGAGCTCGAAGGTCTGGTCTTCCTCCGCCTGGTCGAGAACGTCGACGCTTTCGCCGATCTCAACCGGGCCTCGAGCGACCGGATGAGCCGGGTCGGCGGCGTCACCTACTACTGCCGTTACGTGGTGCTGCCGCTGTCCTATGTGAGCCGTGCCGCCCTCGACGAGCTCCGCCGGTCGGCGGTCCGCAACCCCTCGCTCGACGTCTCGACCACGGTCCGGCGGTGGCAGAACGAGTCCTTCGCCAGCCTGGTCAATACCTTTCGCCACGAGCTCGTCCACGTCTACACCAACAGCACCCTCGGCGTGCCCCGCTACACCGACCGAAATGCCTACCCGACCTGGTTTCACGAGGGCAACGCGACCTACCTAGCGGCCGACCCCCACGCCGGCCTGAGCGCCGCCTACCGCACCTACCAGAACCTGTTCTTCTACCTGGTCCAGCGACACGGTGTCGGTCGGCTGCAGCGGTTCTACGCCGAAGTGCTCGGTGGCCGTGCCGTCCAGCCGGTGCTCGCCGACATTTACGGGCTCTCCGGCTCCGACGAGCTGTTCAGCCGAAGCGCCCGCTGGCACCGGCTCAAGGACGTCGTCAAGACCGGCTTCTGGATCGCCGCGCTGGTGCTCGTCGGCGCCGCCTTCCGAGGCCCCGACCTGCCCTACATCGGCATGCTCCAGCTGCTCACCGCGATCGCGCTCGCCCTCGCCGTGCTCGGCGGCCTCGCCGAGCACCTGTACGGGCTGCACGGCCCCAGCGTCGTCACCGCGGTCAAGATCGGCCTGGTGACCGTGATCGTCGCCGTCGCCGCGCTCGGTGTCCGTCGCGTGGTCCGATTCCGCCGGCTCTCCGAGGTGTGACCACGACGTTTCGGCGGATCTTCGCCGCCGGCGCGATCCCATCGACACCAGCTCGTGACCATGGTCACAGGCCCCGACTCGGGACCCCTGGCGCGAGAGACTGCGTCGCATTACCTTACACAGTAGAACCCCACGACCGAGGTCGGTCGGCGCACGAATCCACCATCGGATCACGTGACGGGGCTCGGAGGGCATCATGGGAACCACCGAACATCTCTGGTCGATCGTACTCGCCGGCGGCGACGGGAGGCGCCTCAGTCACCTGACGGGAGAGGTCCACGGCCGGCCGGTTCCCAAGCAGTACTGCAGCGTCCGTGGCACCATGTCGCTGCTCCAACAGGCTCTCCGGCGAGGCCACGCCATCGCCGGTCCGGAACGCACCATGGTCGTCGTCTCGGCCGAACACCGCTGCTGGTGGACGACGGAGCTGATCGACCTGCCACCGGAGAACACCGTCGTCCAGCCGTGCAACCGCGGCACCGCCTGCGGCTTGATGCTGCCGTTGCTCCAGGTCCTGATTCGCGACCCGGAAGCGACGGTGGTCGCGCTGCCGTCCGATCACGTGGTGAGCGATGAAGCGACGCTTCGGGAGGCGATCAGCACCGCGGCGGCCCACGCGCGACAGAATCCGACGCAGCTCGTGCTCCTGGGCATCGGTGCCGATCGTCCGGACACCGGGCTCGGCTGGATCGAGCCGTCGCCCGGCGATCCCCACCCGGTCCGTCCGGTCAGTCAGTTCGTCGAGAAGCCGACGCGAGCCCAGGCCGAATCGTTGCTCCGCAATGGAGCGCTCTGGAACAGCTTCATCTTCGCCATGTCGGCACACGGGTTGTACGCCCTCTTCGAGGAGACCCTGCCGTGGATGACCCGGATGTTCATCTACACGCTGGTCCACGAGAGTGGCGGCAGCCCGCCGGAGCGCGTGGCCCGGCTGTACGACCGCCTGCCGAGCGTGGATTTCTCCCGCGCCATCCTGCAGGACGCGGGTTGGAACATGAGCGTGGTCCCGGTCCCCCCGTGCGGGTGGACCGACGTCGGGACACCCGAGGGCGTCGCCCGGTGCATCGCGTCCGGCCCGACGCGGCCCCGAGTGAGCTCCGGGCCGGCCACCGCCACCAGCCGACCACCCGTCGATCTGGCCGAGGTCCTCGTCGAGGGTCGGGGGCGCGACACCGAGTCGACCTGATCCGGCCAGTCTCGCGGCGTCTGCGCCGGGCTGCGACACTCAGCCTTCGTCGGATCCGTCGTCCTCGAGCACGACCGCCGTTCCGTAGACCAACAGCTCGGCGGCGCCCGCCATCAGCATCGACGTCATGAAGCGGGTCTCGATCACGGCATCGGCGCCGAGGCCGTCCGCCTCCTCGATCATCCGATCGAGCGCCTGCTCCCGGGCCTCGGCCATCATCTTGGTGTACTCGGGAATCTCGCCGCCGACGATGTTCCGCAACAGCGCGGTGATGTCCCGACCGAGGTGCCGGGCTCGGATCGTGTTGCCCCGCACCAGCCCGAGGGTGCGGCGAACACGCTTGCCGACGACGAAGTCGGTCGTGGTGACGATCATTTCTGCACCTCCCGGTAGCGGTCGGTCCGCGCGCTGCGCACCCGGTCGATCAGGATCGACAGAAACAGCAGGCCGACACCGAACACACCGCCGAACACGATCACCTTGGCGGCCAGGTCGTCTGGACCGGTGGCGAGCTGCCACAGCCCGAAGCCGGCGGTCCCGACCGCCCACACGGCGAGCACCAGCCATCCAACGCCGCGGCTGAGACCCGAGAACAGGCCCCGCGGACGTTCGTCCCACTGCAGATCCTTGGGTTGATCGAGCTCGGTGGTCATGGTTGCCTCCCGGAGCGTTGTCAGCTCCTCGTAGACGGCGCGGCACGCGGTGCAGTCCTCCAGGTGAATCCTCACCCGCTGCTCCGCGGCCTGGGTGAGCTCTCCGTCGAGGGCGCCGGACAGCAGCGTCTGATCGAAGCGATCGGGACAGGTGGGGGTCATCGGGCACCTCCTCCGGTCCGCTTCCGCACCTCGTCCGCGAGGCGCCGCCGGGCGCGGTGGAGCCTCGACATCACGGTGCCGCGAGGAATGCCGAGCACCCGAGCGATCTCGTCGTACGCCAGCCCTTCGAAGTCGCGCAGGACGATGATCTCGCGCTGTCCGTCGTCGAGATCGGCGAGACAGCGCCACACCAGCCTCTGGAGCTGGTGTCGGTGGGCCCGCGCTTCCGGGTCCGGCGCCGGGTCGACCGGTTCGACGACGATGTCGTCGCGGGTGCGGTGAAGCGGTTCAAGACGTCGGACGCCGCGCCGTCGCGCAGCGTCGCGAATCAGGTTCCGAACGATCGTCGCGACCCACGGCGCCAGCGGCCTGTCCGGATCGAACCGGTCGGCGGCGCGCAGGCAACGCACCACGGCGTCCTGCGCGATGTCGCGGGCGGTCTCGGGATCGCCGGTCAGCCGCACCGCGACCCGCCACGCGATGACAGCGCAGTCTCGCGCCAGCGCCTCGCGCGGGTCGGCCTCGTTCGACCGGGCGGCCACGATCACTGGGGTTCGGCTCACGGTGGCTTCCACGACCGATACTACGCGCACCGGCCGGTGGTATTCCCTTCATCCCGTACCCGTTCCCGATCCCGATCCCGATCCCGATCCCGACGAGACCGTACCGGAACCGGAGCGCGCCCGTTCCGGTCCCGCTTTCCCTTGATCCCCGCGACTACAATCGCCACCGGCGGGCGTGCCATCGCAATCGATCCGGCCCACGGCGATCATTGGCGGGCGAGACGCCCGTGGCCACAAAGGCGACTCCGATGACCCCGCCGCCTCACG
>JASFPU010000071.1:0-9664 GCA_050115855.1 Holophagae bacterium | reverse complement strand
GTCGGAGGCTGCCGCGGATGGCGTGTGGTAAGCTGGCCGCTCGTCGGCCTCGACCGGGGTCGGCTGGTCTATCTTGAGCCCGAGCCGAACGGAGCCGTCGCGTGACGCGCCGCGCGCCGGTGTCGGCCCGACAGGCAAGCCGATCGGCAGGGTCGCGCACCGCGCGGCGCGACCGACGGCCGGCGCCGACCGACGGTCCCCGGTCGGTTCGAGCCGAGCCCGAGAGGTTCTGTTTCACGTGAAACCCCGCGTCGTCGCCGTGGTCAATCAGAAGGGGGGGGTGGGCAAGACCACCACCGCCATCAATCTCGGTGCGACGCTCGCCGCCTATGAGCGACGGACGCTGCTGGTCGATCTGGACCCCCAGGGGAACTGCACCACGGGTCTCGGCTTCGAGCCCACCGCCGGCTGCGCCACGTCGTACGACGTCGTGACTGGCAGCGCCGAGCTCGATGCGGCGGTGCGGCCGACGGACTTTCCCCACCTCTGCGTCGTCCCGGCGACGCCCGATCTCGCTGGTGCGGAGGTCGAGCTGGTCGGCATGGTGGGCCGCGAGTTCCGGCTGAGGGAGGCGATCCACGGGGTCGCCGGGCACCATTTTGTGCTCATCGACTGCCCACCATCGCTCGGGCTCTTGACGATCAACGCACTGGTCGCGGCCGACACGCTGCTGATTCCGATTCAGTGCGAGTACTACGCCATGGAGGGGGTGTCGAAGCTGATGAACACCATGAACGAGGTCCGCCGCTTCCTCAACCCCGAGCTCGCCATCGACGGCGTCGTGCTCACGATGTACGATGATCGGACCAATCTGGCGCAGCAGGTGGCCGAGGAGGTGCGATCGGTGTTTGGTGATCTGGTGTTTCGAACCGTGGTGCCGCGCAACGTGCGGCTCGCCGAGGCGCCGTCCTTCGGTCGGCCGATCCACGCCTACGATCTTCGCAGCAAAGGCGCCCAGGCCTACCTCGAGCTTGGCCGCGAGTACCTGGCCCGGACGGAGGTGGTGTTTGGCTAAACAGGCGCTCGGTCGCGGTCTCAAGGCGCTGATTCCGGACACGCCCAGGGCGCGGTCGGGACTGGCCGAGATCCCCATCGATCTGCTGCGGCCGAACCCCGAGCAGCCCCGAGGCAGCTTTGACCAGGACCGCCTCGCCGAGCTGGCAGAGTCGATTCGGCGGCACGGCGTGCTGCAGCCCCTGCTGGTCAGCGAGGCCGCCGACGGCGGCTACCGGGTGATCGCCGGCGAGCGGCGGTGGCGAGCGGCGCGCGCCGCCGGCCTGGCGACGGTTCCGGCGGTGATCCGGGAGCGGCTCGGGGCGCGCGACGAGCTCGCCTTGGCGTTGGTGGAAAATCTCCAGCGCCGCGATCTGTCGCCGCTCGAGGAGGCGCGCGCCTTCGAGCACCTGCGCTCCGAGCACGGGCTGTCACCGAGCGAGATCGCCGAGCAGATCGGCCGCGACCGTAGCACGGTCGCCAATGCGCTGCGCCTGCTCAAGCTGCCCGACGAGATCCAGGAGCTGGTCGAGTCGGCACAGTTGAGCGCCGGCCACGGCCGGGCGTTGCTCGGTCTGGCTGACGAGACGGCCCGCCACGAGTGGGCCGCTCGGGCGGTCCGCGACGGCATGTCGGTGCGCGAGCTCGAACGGGTCGTCGCCGAGGCGCGCGACGCAAAAAAGGTCCGCAGACGGGCTCGCCGGCGATCGCCGAAGGACCCGAACCTGATCGCGGCGGAAGAGCAACTGGCCCTCCGCCTGGGCGCGAAGGTGGAGATCCGGCCACGTGCGCACGGTGGTGGCACGGTGCTGATCCGCTGCGACGACCATGATGACCTGCTCCGGCTCTTCGATCGGCTCATGGGGGGTGCGTGATGGCGCGTTCGTCGGACACGCTCAACGGTTTCGTGGATCCCGGATGCACACTCAAGGGCGAGCTCGAGTTCGCCAACTCGTTCCGAATCGATGGTCGGATCGAGGGCACCATCCGTTCGCGCGCCGAGCTCGTGATCGGCGAGGACGGCACGGTCGAGGGTGAGATCGAGGTCGGCCGGTGTCTGGTCGGCGGCGAGGTCCGCGGCATCGTGCGCGGTACCGAGAAGGTCGTGCTCCATCCGTCGGCCAAGGTCTGGGGCGAGATTCACGCGCCCGTCGTGGTCATGGAGGACGGCGCCTTTCTCGAAGGGAAGGTCGCGATGGGGGTCGGCTCGAACGCCCGGTCCGACACGGGATGATCACTCGGTGTAACCAACAAAAACACGCCTTGTGAAAATTTACTCTTGACTTCCGGAGCGCGGGTGCTGTAGCGTGAGGTGCCCTGCATGACAGGCGGGAGTGCCAAGGCCAGGAGCCGCGGATGCAACCTCCGAATCTATCGCTCGTGATTGTCATGATCTGCTTTGGGATCAGCTTCTGGCTGATCCAGCGGTTTCTCCTGAAGCCGATCGAAGCGGTGCTCGCCGAACGGCGCCGGCGGATCGAGGGCGCCGAGGCCGAGTGGCACGCGAAGCACCAGGAGTACCTGGCTGAGACCGCACGGCTCGAGTCCGAGCTCGAAGACGCCGCCAAGTCAGCCGCCAAGACCCGCAACGACCTGCGCCAGCAGGCGCTCGACCGACGCCAGGCGGTGCTTGACACAGCGCGCCAAAAAGCCGACGGCAAGCTCGACCAAGCCATGGCCACCCTCGACACCGAGGCGGCGGCGGCGCGGGCTGATCTCGAGGCCCGCGCGCGCGAGCTGGCGGCGCTGTACGCGAGCCGGCTGCTGGGCAGGGAGGTGTCCCCGTGAAGGACAAGCTGACCTGGATCGTGGCGTTCATCGTGTTCGCGGTGCTCGCGTTCTTCATCGCCGAGCCCGGAGCGCCCACGTTCCTGCCGGGGACCGTCACGCGGTTGCTGCTCGCGGCCAACCTGACTCTGTTCCTGTACCTTCTGTACCGGTTGGTCGGCAAACCGATCAACGCCTCGCTCGAGGCGCGGACCGAAGAGATCGGCGATGAGCTCGACGAGGCGCGCGACAAGCTCGCCGAGGCCGAGAAGCTTCGCGCGGAGGTCCGCGACCGACTCGACAAGGTCGAGACGGAGATCGCCGAGATGCGCGAGCGCGCCGACGCGCAGGGCCGCGCCGAAGCCGAGAAGATCGACGCCCAGGCGCGCGAGGACGAGTCACGCTTCATGCGCCGGGTCGACGAGCAGATCGACCGGAGGCAGGAGGAAACCCGCCAGCAGCTGGCCCGCGACACGGCCGAGCTGACCGCACAGATGACCAAGGAGCTGCTCGCCAAGGTGATGACCGAGCAGGACCAGGAGCGGGTCCTCGCCCGCAGCCTCGATGCGCTCGAGTCCCTGCCGGAAAAGGAGTGACGATGTCGCGGTTCAGAGCACAGCCGTATGCCAAGGCGCTGCTCGCGGTGGTCCAGGATCGGTGTCCCGACCGCCTGGAGGAGGTTGCCGACGAGGTCGCTGCGGTGGCGTCTGCTCTCGAGCAGGTGCCGGAGTTCGAGCGCGTCCTGGTCACCCCCATGGTCGACACCGACACCAAGACGAAGATCCTCGATCAGGTGCTCGACTCGCTCGGCATCACCGAGCCGGTCCGCCGGTTCGAGCACGTCGTGCAACGTCATTACCGGATGGAGCACATGCGCGACATCGCCAACGCCTACCGGGACCTGGTCGACCACGAGCTCGGTCGGACCAGGGCTCGGATCGAGCTCGCCATGGTTTACAACGAGGCCGACCGTCGTCGGATCGCCGAAGTCATGAGCGGCATCGTGGGCACCAATGTGGTGGCCGACTTCGTTCACAACCCGGGCCTCCTCGCCGGCTTCAAGGTCCAGGTTGGATCCAAGGTGTTCGACGGCTCGCTCGTCGGGCAAGTGGATCGTCTGAGCCGGAAATCCGTCACTGAACAGGGGTAGGAAATGCAGATCAAAGCCGCCGAAATCGCCGACATCATCCGGCGCCAGATTGAAGGCCAGGAAACCACCATCGACATGTCCGAGGTGGGGACGGTCATCTCCGTCGGCGACGGAATCGCTCGTATCTACGGTCTCGATGGCGTCATGGCAGGCGAGCTCCTCGAGCTGCCGCACGACGTCTTCGGCCTCGCCCTCAACCTCGAGGACGACAACGTCGGGGCCGTGCTCATGGGTGAGGTCCACTACATCAAGGAGGGCGACGAGGTTCGCCGGACGAAGCGAATCCTCGACATCCCCGTCGGTCCGAACATGGTCGGCCGCGTGGTCGACCCGCTCGGCCGGCCGCTCGACGGAAAGGGTCCGGTGGACACCTCCGAGCGCTACCCTCTGGAACGCACCGCGCCCGGTGTCGTCGCGCGCCAACCGGTGAAGGAACCGATGCAGACCGGAATCAAGGCGATCGACTCGATGATTCCGATCGGTCGCGGTCAGCGCGAGCTCATCATCGGCGACCGCCAGACCGGCAAGACGGCGGTCATCCTCGACTCGATCGTCAACCAGAAGGGCACCGGCAACATCTGCATCTACGTCGCGATCGGCCAGAAGGCGTCGACCGTCGCCCAGGTCATCGCGGCGCTCGAGGAGCACGGCGCCATGGAACACACCATCGTGGTGTCGGCGACCGCGTCGGAGCCGGCGCCGCTGCAGTACCTGGCGCCGTACGCCGGTGCCGCGCTCGGCGAGTACTTCATGTACAACGGGCAGCACGCGGTGACCTTCTACGATGACCTGACCAAGCATGCGCAGGCGTACCGCGAGATCTCGCTGCTGCTGCGTCGGCCGCCCGGCCGTGAGGCCTACCCGGGCGACGTCTTCTACCTCCACTCGCGGCTGCTCGAACGGGCTGCCAAGCTCAACGACTCACTCGGCGGCGGCAGCCTGACCTCGCTGCCGGTGATCGAGACCCAGATGGGCGACGTCTCGGCCTACATCCCGACCAACGTCATCTCGATCACCGACGGCCAGATCTACCTCGAGGGCGATCTGTTTTTCGCCGGGCAGCGCCCGGCGGTCAACGTCGGGCTGTCGGTCAGCCGGGTCGGCGGCAACGCCCAGATCAAGGCGATGAAGAAGATCGCCGGTTCGCTCCGGCTCGATCTCGCCCAGTACCGCGAGCTCGCCGCCTTCGCCCAGTTCGGCTCCGACCTCGACAAGTCGACCCAGCGCCAGCTCGCCCGCGGCGAGCGGCTGCTCGAAATTCTCAAGCAGGGCCAGTTCCAGCCACTGCCGGTCGGTTTGCAGATCGTCTCCATCTTCGCCGGGACCAAGGGCTACATGGACAAGCTCAAGGTGTCGGCGATCGGCGATTTCGAGCCGCACATGCACCGCTATGTCGAGGCCGAGGGTGCCGCCGTGCTGGAAACCATCGTGTCGACCGGCGAGCTGAGCGACGACAGTGCGAGCACGCTCGGCGCCCTGATCGAGCAGGCGGTCGACCTGTTCCTGAAGGAACACCCGGAGGCGAGCATTGCCCAGCACTAGAGACCTGACGCGTCGCATCCGCTCCGTCAAGGGGACGCAGCAGATCACCAAGGCGATGAAGATGGTCGCCGCGGCGAAGCTGCGCCGTGCTCAGGAGGCGGTGACCAACGCCCGGCCGTTCGCCGACACGCTGTCGCGGGTGCTGGCCAACGTCGCGGCGCGGACCGAAGAGTCCCACCCGCTGCTCGAGCATCGACCCGGCGGGCGGGTTTGGCTGGTGGTCGTCACCTCGGACAAGGGCCTGTGCGGCTCGTTCAACGCCAACCTGCTGCGACAGATCGGCAAGGACCTCACGGACGGTCGCTGGACCGACGTCGAGATCGTCGCCATCGGCCGCAAGGCGTCGGACTACTTCCGGCGCCGGGACTGGTCGGTGGCTCACGAGGAGCGCGACACCATGAACAACCTCGGGCCGGCAGACGGTCCGCGGCTCGGCGCGATGTTCAGAAAGGCCTTCGCGTCCGGCCAGGTCGACGAGGTCTGGCTGGCGTACAACAAGTTCGTCAGCGTCATCCGGCAGGACATCACCGTCGAGCAGCTGTTGCCGATCGAGCCGCCCGAGGCCGACGACGAGGATGTCGATGACCGTACGGACTATCTGTACGAGCCCAACGCCGCCGGGCTGCTCGCCGAGCTGCTGCCGCGCTACGTCGACACCGAGGTCCAGCGGGTGCTGTACGACTCGGCGGCGGCGGAGCAGGCGGCGCGCATGACCTCGATGGAGGCGGCAACCAAGAACGCCGGCGAGATGATCGACGCCCTGACCCTGCTGTACAACCGCACCCGTCAGGCCGCCATCACCAAGGAGCTGATCGAGATCGTTTCGGGCGCCCAGGCGCTCGGTGACTAGGAGAGAGAACATGACTCAACAGGTCGAAGGACGCGTCGTTCAGGTCATCGGTCCCGTGGTGGACGTGGAGTTTCCGGACCAGCACCTCCCCGCCATCTACAACGCCGTCCGCATCAAGGACGACGCCGAGCTCGGTGTGGCGGAGATCGACGTCACCGCCGAGGTCGCACAACACCTCGGTGAGAATCGGGCCCGCTGCATCGCCATGCAGCCGACCGAGGGCATGGTCCGCGGCATGACCGCGGTCGATCTCGCGGAGCCGATCTCGGTTCCGGTCGGTCGCAAGACCCTGGGCCGCGTCCTGGGCGTGCTCGGCCAGGAGGTCGACGGCATGGGCCCGGTCGACGCCGAGCAGCGGTTGCCGATCCACCGTGAGGCGCCGACGCTCGAGGAGCAGTCGACCGAGACCGAAATGTTCGAGACCGGCATCAAGGTCGTCGATCTGCTCGAGCCGTACACCAAGGGCGGCAAGACCGGGTTGTTCGGCGGCGCCGGCGTCGGCAAGACCGTCATCATCATGGAGCTGATCAACAACGTCGCGCTCCAGCACGGCGGCTTCTCGGTCTTCGCCGGTGTCGGTGAGCGGACCCGCGAGGGCAACGACCTCTGGCTGGAGATGACCGAGGCCGGCGTCATCGATCCGAAAAGCTGGGAGAACTCGAAGGCGTCACTGATCTACGGTCAGATGACCGAGCCGCCGGGCGCCCGCCTGCGTGTCGGCCTGACCGGGCTGACCGTCGCCGAGCACTTCCGCGACTCCGAGGGTCAGGACGTGCTGCTGTTCATCGACAACATCTTCCGCTTCACCCAGGCCGGATCCGAGGTCTCCGCGCTGCTCGGCCGGATGCCGTCGGCGGTCGGCTACCAGCCCAACCTGGCGACCGAGATGGGCGAGCTCCAGGAGCGCATCACCTCGACCAAGGCGGGTTCGGTGACCTCGGTCCAAGCGATCTACGTCCCGGCCGACGACCTGACCGACCCGGCGCCGGCGACCGCCTTCGCCCACCTCGACGCGACGTCGGTGCTGTCGCGCCAGATCTCCGAGCTCGGGATCTATCCCGCCGTCGACCCACTCGCCTCGACCTCCCGCATTCTCGATCCCCGCGTGGTCGGCGAGGAGCACTACAAGGTGGCCCGCGAGACCCAACGGATCCTGCAGCGCTACAAGGACCTGCAGGACATCATCGCGATCCTCGGCATCGACGAGCTGTCCGAGGAGGACAAGCTCACCGTTGCTCGGGCGCGCAAGATCCAGCGCTTCCTGTCGCAGCCGTTCCACGTCGCGGAGCAGTTCACCGGCTTCGAGGGCCGCTACGTCAAGATCGAGGACACGATCGCCGGCTTCAAGGCGCTGTGCGCCGGTGAGGTCGACCACCTGCCGGAGCAGGCCTTCCTGTACGTCGGCGGTCTTGACGAGGCGATCGAGAAGGCCGAGAAGATGAAGGCGGAGAGCTGACATGGCGGATCGACTGCACCTCGAGATCGTCACCCCGAGCCGCCGAGTCGAGGAGGTGGAGGTGGACGAGGTGCGGCTCCCCGGCGCGCTCGGCGAAATGGGCGTGCTGCCGGGCCACATCCCGCTGCTGACCTCGCTCGCGGCTGGCCCGCTCACTTACTTTGCCGGCAACACCACGACCCGATACGCGGTCCGGGGCGGGTTCGCCGAGGTCCTGCCCGACCGCGTGACGATCCTGGCGACCGTGGTCGAGTCGCCCGACGAGATCGACGTCGCGGTCGCTCGGACCGACCTCGAAGCCGCACAGGAGCGGCTCAAGAACGCGACTGCGGAGGATCTCGACGAGCTGACCACCGCAGTGCGGTTCGCCGAGACCGAGCTCGAGATTGCGGGCGGAACCGCCAACTGAATGCCACCGTCAGACGCAGACCACGGCGCCCCGACGGGCGCCGTGGTTTTTTGCTGCGCCGGTCGTCACTGGTACTCGGCGCCGAGAATCACGCTGACGATGATGACGCCGACCGCCGCCGGGGCGGCGAACCGGATCAAAAAGCGCCAGATCCCGTATGACCTACCGAGTGGCCCGTGACCCGCCTCGAGCTCGTCTCGGGACTCCTTCGCGGTCAGGACCCAGCCGGTGAAGAGCGCGATGAAAAAGCCGCCAATGGGCAGGAACCAGTTGCTCGCGAGATAGTCAAGGGTGCCGAAGACGCCCGCGGTGGACTCCCGGCCGATGAAGTTGATGTCCGACAGGAACCCGACACCGCCGAAGCTCACCGCCGACAGCGCACCGAAGACCCAGATCGCGGCGCCCATGGTCAGCGCAGCCCGCCGCCGCCGCCAGCCGAGCTCGTCGATCGCGTAGCTCGACACGACCTCGAGCAGGCTGATGGTGCTCGACAGAGCGGCGAACGCGACCAACAGATAGAACAGTGCGCTCACCACCGCCCCGCCGGGCAGCTTGAAGAAGATCACCGGAATCGTCGTGAACAGGATCGTCGAGCTCTTGCTGACCTCGAAGTCGAAGCTGAAGATGACCGAAAACATGATGATGCACGCCATGATGGCGATCAGCGTGTCGAGGAAGCAGATGGTAAAGGCGGCCTGTGGGATCGAGTCTCGACCACGCATGTAGCTGCCGTACGTGAGCATGGCGCCCATCCCGAGGCTTAGGGTGAAGAAGCTGTGACCGAGCGCCTCGAGCACACCGCCCGCGGTCAGCTCGGAGAAGTTGGGTCGGAACAGAAACACGACCGCGTCGCGGAAACCCGGTGTCGTGACCGAGTAGATCGCCAGCACGATCAGAATGGCGAAAAGGACTGGCATTAACAACTTGGCCGCGCGCTCGATGCCCTTGCCGACGCCGAAGTAGACGACACCGATGGTCGCCGCCATGAACAGGGTGTGGTTCAGCACCTGGGCGCCGGGGTTGGCGAGAAAGTGGCCGAAGTAGCTCTGCAGCGCGTCGGGGTGGTGGGCGAGCTCGCCGAGCGTTCCGGAGATCGCGATCGCGATGTAGCGGATCGTCCATCCCGCCACCACGCTGTAGTACGACAAAATAATGAAACCTGCGAGCACACCCAGATAGCCGACACCCTTCCACACTCCGCCACCGGGCTTGCCGGCGGCGAGCAGGCGAAAGGCGCCGACCGGGCTCTGGCGGCTCTTGCGACCCAGGATGATCTCGGCCGCCATGATCGGCGCACCGACGACCGCGATCGCGGCAAGGTAGACGAGGACGAACGCTCCACCGTGATTTTCCAGGGTGATGTACGGGAACTTCCACAGGTTGCCGAGGCCGATGGCGCTGCCCGCAGCAGCCAGAATAAAGCCGACTCGTCCACTCCACTCCGCCCGCGATGTCGCCATGCTCCCCCCTCGGATCGTCCTTCAAGCATGACCGTAC
>JASFPU010000070.1:0-9676 GCA_050115855.1 Holophagae bacterium | reverse complement strand
GCCGTGGCTCCCCGCCCGCTTCGATCTCGACGGCACCTACATGGACGACGTCTTCACCTCGCTGCCGTCGCCCCTGTACCCCGACGACCCCGTGCAGCGGGTCGGCGCCGTGCTCCTGCTCGGCGCCCGCTTCGGCTGCGACGTGCTGCCGTGGCTGGAGCTCTGGGGCGCGGGCCGCAACCTCCTCGACGAGGACTACGAGTCCGAGTTCGCCTACCCAGGCCCCGGCCGCGAGCTGTCGGTCGGGCTGACGGCGGCATTCTGAACATGCATTCCGCACCGTTCTCCACGGCCGGCAACCGGCCGGCTCGAAGAAGAGCCAGCGGTGCGGAGGGACAGGATCAGCCGATGAACACCAGACGAACAACCGTGCTCGCGGCCATGTTGATCGTCACCTTCGCCGCGGTGGCCACCACCGAGGAAGCACAGCCTCGCGTCCCGCTGTTCGCACCGGACTTCGAGGGCTCGACGGTTGCGCTGGTCTACGTCGATCTTCGGGACCCCGCCGGCACCGAGCTCGCAGATCCCGCGCTCCGCGAGAGCCTGGCGTCGGCCTTCGGCCTTCGAGCGGGCTCGCCGTTTTCCATCCCCGCGGCCGACGTCGGCGTGCAGTCCGTCCGACGACAGACCGGTGTGGCCTCCGCCCGCTGGGAGCTCTATCAGGCGTCGACCCCAGGGGAGGTGGTCGTGGTGCTGTTCGTGGTCGTCGACCCGTCGGCCGAGCCGCCGCCGCGCACGGGGTGGTTCATCACCGGCGACGCCGGCCAGTTCCCGACCCTCGTCGAGACCGACCGGTCGCTGCTGCGCGCCGAGCTCAACCTGCGCGCCGGCGTCTTCGCCGAGCACGACCCGTGGTGGGGCGACGCCGAGGCCTTCGTCGGCGGCTCGCCCCTGTCCCCCGACCCCGCCGGCCCTGGCTGGGCCTCGTGGGCAGAGACCGCGGTGGAGGCCGGGGTGCACGGGGCCTCCCAGATCGGCGGCAGCCCTCTCTACGCCTTCGGCCACCTGACCGGCATCGGCGCCGGCTCGGTCGGCCAGGACCCGTGGCGGTCCGACACCCGCTTCGAGTTCGAGCTCGAGCAGGCCTACGCCGGGCTGCTCGCGGTGTCGTCGGACCGGGAAACCCGGTTCACGACATCCTTCGGCCAGCAGCGCTGGCAGCTCAACAACGGCTTCCTGATCTCGCGCAGCTCCGGCGGATACAACCGGGCCGAGTGGGGCGCCACCTACCTGGCTCCGCGAACCGCGTTCGAGCAGACCCTGTTCGCCAAGCTGCGGTTTCGGAAGCTGTCGGTGGAGGCCTTCCTCGTCGACCCGCAGGAGAACCCCGCCAGCGACAGCGGCACCGAGTACAGAGGCGTCAACCTGCAGTTCCTCGGCCAGCCGGCCCTGGAGGTCGGGGTCGTGTACTACGAGGTCCCCGAGTCGAGCAGCTCCTACACGTTGCCGGACGGGTCACGGGTCCCTCGGGAGGGTCTGCGGACCACCAACCTCCGGCTCGCCAGCAAAAAGCTCGCCGGCATCGAGGGCCTCGAGCTCGAGACCGAAGTCGCCCGACAGATCCACCGGCACTTCGACATGGAGGCCGACGCCTGGTACGTGTCGCTCGGCTACCGGTTCGGTACCCTGCCCGGACGGCCTGTGCTCACCTACCGCTACGCGGTCTTCGACGGCGACGATCCCGCAACCGAGGTCTACGAGCGGTTCGACGCGCCCATGTCGGGCGGCACCGACAAGTGGGTGCAGGGCAAGGTCTTCCGACGGGCGATCGGCAACTCCAACCTGAAATCGCATCGGCTGCGCCTGTTCCTGGCGCCGACGCCGACCCTCGGCGTGATCCTGGACTACTACTCGCTGTGGGCGGACGAGCTCAACAACCGCGGCGGTCCCAGACCGCTCCAGGAGCTGGCCGACCGATCCTACGGTCAGGAGCTCGACGTCAGCGTCCGATGGGGGGTCTCGAAGCAGCTGTTCCTGCTCGGCCTGGTCGGGGTGGCCGACCCGGGACCGGCCATCGACCTCGCCCTCGACGACGGCGCCCGCACCTGGACCACGATCCAGCTGTCACTGTCGTGGAGGCTCTGAGCGTCCGGCACAACCGCGGGCAACGAACTCCCTCAGTCCTGCGTGGCCAGGTTTCGCGCCTCCTCGATGATCCGGACCGCCTCCGCAGAGGTGCGCGCTCCGAGGCGCCGGAGCAGCCGGGCGCGGTGCATCTCGACGGTGCGGGGGCTGAGGCCGAGACGCTCGGCGATCTCGGCTGTCTTCAGGCCCTCGAGAATCAGGTCTGCGACCTCGGCCTCTCTCGGGCTGAGGGAGTCGAGCAGGTCGCGGGCCTCGCCCCGGTCGGTCGCCTCGGCCTGCCGGCGGCGGTCCTCGTCCAGGGCCCGCTCCACGCTGGCGAAGAGCTGTTTGTCGCGGACCGGCTTTTCGAGGAAGTCCACGGCGCCGGCTCGGATCGCCTCGACGGCGATGGGAATGTCGCCGTGCCCGCTCAAGAAGACCACGGGGATTCGGCAACCCCTTCGGCCGAGCTCGCGCTGAACCTCCAGGCCGCCCATGTCCGGCATCCGGAGATCGAGCACAATACAGCCCGTCGACTCCTCGTCGAGCCGGTCCAAGAGCTCCCGGCCGCCGCGGCAGGGAACGACCGGATAGTCGGCGGACCGGAGTAGCAACGTCAGACCTTCGAGCACGTCCGACTCGTCGTCGACGACCCAAACACGGGGTTGCTCCGTCGTCACCGCCCACCTCCCTCGTCACGCGGCAGAGCCAGCACGAAGGTCGTGCCCTCGGGTCCGGTCCGCTCGACGGACAGACGTCCACCGTGGATCTCGGCGATGGAATGGCAGATCGCCAGGCCGAGACCCCGCCCGGGCTCCCTGCTCGACGCGAGCGGCTCGAACAAACGGTCCAGGACACCGTCCGGAATGCCGGGTCCGGTGTCCGAAACGCGAACCTCGACGTGCCCGTCCGCCTCGCGCACGCCCAGGGTCACCGTCCGACGGCGCCGGCCGGTCCCATCCAGCGCCTCGACGGCGTTGCGGACGAGGTTGACCAAAACCTGCTCGATCTGGAGCCTGTCGCCCCGGACCACCGCCAGCCCAGACGTCTCCGCGACCTCGATCTCGACACCGGCAGCGACGGCCTCGCGCGCCACGTGCTCCCTGATCTCGAGCAGCAGCGAGCTCAGGTCGACGGGGTCCCGAAGCGGCGCCTCGCGCTGCAGGAGCCGGCGGAGGCTGCGGACGATGTCCGAGGCCCGGTAAGCGAAGGCGACGCTTCGCTCCAGCGCCTCCACGACATCGGTGTCCGTCGCGGTCCCCTTCGAGATCATCCGCATCGAGCCCTCGAGGAAGCTGGTCAGCGCCGTGAGCGGCTGGTTGAGGTCGTGAGCCAGGCTCGAGGCGAGGGCGCCCAGCGAGGCCATTCGAGTGATGCGGCCCATCTCGGCCTCCCGCTCTCTCACGGCCCGGGCCTTCCGCTGCGCCTCGGTGACGTCCTCGAAGGTGCCCATCATGCGCCGCGCCCGGCCCGTGGGGTCGCGCTCGATCACCCGGCCGCGGCTGTAGATGTGCACCCAACGATCCTGCTGCAAGGGGTCGGCGTTCTGCCGCACGACCATGGAGAACGCGTCCGCCTCCCCGGAGACCGCCCGATCGACCGCGGGGCGCGACACCACGGCGTCCTCGGGGTGGGTCGTGTCGAACCAGGACGACCCCACGGTCTCCCGGATCCGCAGACCGTTGCCGTGCTCGTCGAACGGCGAGACGAACCTGACGTGGTCATTTCCGAGATCCCAATCCCAGACCCCGACCGACGCCGACTCCATGGCCATCAGCAGCCAGGTGTGCCTTTCCTGGCGCTCGAGCTCGATGCGTTGGTTTCGGAGCACCTGGCACACGGTCCACGCCGCCAGCCGGAGCCGAACCGCGTCGAGGTCCGTCCAGGGCGCCGTCCGGGCCGCGCCGTACAGCGCGATCGTGGCGATCGGTTCGCGTCCGACCACGGCGACGGCGACCTCGAGGATCGGCGCTTCGCCGGGCGCCGAGGCCGGGCCTCGGCCTCCGGTCTCGGGCTTGCCTTCGAGCCTCAACACCGCACGGTCCGCCCCGAAGAACCCCGCGATCAGATCGAGGGCCTCGTCGAGCGCATCGGCCCTACCGGCCCGTGAGGCCGGAATCGTCAGCAGGCGCTCGAGCAGCGCCTCGAACGAGGCCGGCGGCGCAGCGCCGGAGTGTCCTGCGCTCCCGCGTTCGCTCGGATCGGGAATCGTCTTCCGACACACGGCGGTCGCTGCCTCCTCCCCTCGTACCGGACGTCTCCCAATAGTACGCGATCGTCGAAACCAGTGGAAACACGGTATACTCGCCGCCATCCTCGATCCCGGTCGTCAGTCGAGCTCCGACGCGCCCACGGTGAAGCCCATCGGGTGCCGACGATCCGCCGGACCAGGGAATCTCTCTTGGGGGGAGCACACATGAAACACCTCTCCGGTGTCATTCTCACGATCGCCGTGCCGGCGCTGCTGGCCTCGACCGCGACCGCCGTCCGCGCGCAGTCGGCACCGCCGGCGGGACCCGGCGCGACGGCGCCGACGGCACAGGCAGGTGCCGATCGCGCCCCCTCGCCAGCCGAGGTCGAAGCCGAGCTCGCCGCGATCGACGGCGATGGAAGCCTGAACGACACCGAGAAGGCGTTCCTGCGTCAGGAGCTCCAAAAGGCGATGGAGTCCCTCACCGCAGTAGCGAATTTGACGGCACAGGCCGAAGCCTACCGGCAGACCCTCCAGTCCGGACCCGACGAGGCAGCACGACTGCGAAGCCAGCTCGAGAGCGCCGAGCCGAGCAGCGGTCCGGTCCCAGTAGAGATTCCGGACGGCATCGACGAGCTCCGCGCCGAGGTCGGCGCGCAGCAGGCCCGCCTGACGCTGCTGCGAGACGAGCTCGCCGCGGTTCGCGGCGAGCTCGCGCGGATCGAGGCCCGTCCACTGGAGGTCAGCGCCCGCGTTCCCGAGGTCCAGCGGGAGCTGGCCGCAGCCCGCGATCGGGTCGATGCCGCGCAGCCCGCCGAACCCACGACTGAAGCCCGGACCCGGGGCCAGCTCCTGGCCCTGAAGGGCCGAGAGGCCCAGCTCGCGGCCGAGCTCGAGATGCTGCAGCTCGAGCAGCAGAGCCAGTCGATCCGGCGGGACGTGCTTCGGGCTCGGCAGGCTCTGTTGGAGCGGCAGGTCGAGCTCGCCGAGTCGACGTTCAACAAGCTCGCGGCGGCGGCGAACCAGCGCCTCGCCAACACCGCGGAGCGGGTGCGGTCGGTGGCCCGCCAGGTGCCGGACGAGCTCGCCGCGGGCAGCCCGGAGATCCGGGCGCTGGCGGACGAGATCATGGCGCTCGCGGACGAGCTCGACCGGGCGATCGTCGACTCGGATCGGGCGACCTCCGCGACGAGCCGGATCCGACAGGGTCTGGACAGCCTCACCGCCGAGCTGTCCAGCATCCGCGAGCAGCTCCGGCTCGCCGACGGCGGCCGGGCCATGGTCCAGGTGCTTTTCGCGCTCGACACCCGGAGCGCCGACGCCAGGGACGAGCTCGCCGCACTGGTCGTCCCCCCTCTCGAGCAGGCCCGGTTGTCGTCGCTGCTGGTCCGGGAGCGGCTCGAGCAGCAGCCGCAGGTCGCGGCCGCCTTCACCGAGCCCCGGCCGCCGGCGCTCGACGAGCTCCTGCAGGCCCGTCAGACGGTGCTCGTCGAGCTCGAGCAGAAGTCCGCCAGCCTGGTCCAGACGCTGGCCCTGCTCGAGCAGCGCAAGCAGGAGTACCTCGACCTGGCGGCGACGGTCCGAGCCTACATCGCCGAGCAGCTCTTCGGCTTCGGCCTGAAGGCCTGCCCGGCCATCGGCCGGGACACCTTGACCGGCCTGCCGGCCGCGGTGTCGTGGCAGCTGCGGCCCGCGCACTGGCACGAGCTCGCCCTGCGGAGCCGGTCGGCCGTGGTCCGGATGCCGGCCACCACCTTTGCCGTGGCCCTGGCGATCCTGGTTCTGATCCTGCGACGCCGCCGGATCATCGACGCCCTCGAGGCCACCGGGACCCGGCTTCGACACACCTCGACCGTGCGCTACCGGACCACCCTCGAGGCCCTCCTGTGGACCGTCCTCCTGGCGCTCCCGGCCCCCCTCGGGGTCGTGTTCGCCGGTTGGTCGCTGCTGCGGGCCCCCGGGCCGAGCGACTGGATGCTGGGGTTGACCTTCGGGTTGCAGAGCGCGGGCTGGATGCTCCTGTCGGCCCTGTTCTTCGCCGCGGTGCTGCGCCCGCGCGGCCTGGGAACCGGGCACTTCGGCTGGAGGGAGCCGACCGTCGACCGCCTGCGGCGGGCGATTCTCGCCCTGGCGGCGGTCTACCTCCCCGCCTGGGTGGTGACCCTGAGCTGCTCCTACGGCGACGCCTCCGAGCACTTCGAGAGCCTGGGCCGGGTCAGCTTCATCGCCGCCCACCTGTGGATGGCGTTCGTCGTGTTCGGGCTGTTGCTGTCACGCTCGAAGCTCCCGGAGACCGACGGCGACAGTCAGGATCGCCCACTGCTCGCCCGCTGGCGGACCGCCTGGTCGGTGCTGCTGCTGGCGGCGCCGCTGGCCATCGTGGCGGTGGCGATGGTCGGCTATCTGATCTCCGCGCTCATGCTCAGCCTGGGACTGATCGTCACGCTCAGCCTGGTCGGGGCCGGCGCCGTCGTCCAGGGCCTGGCGCTGAGCTGGCTGCGGATGCGCCAGCGCAAGCTCGCGTTGGCCGAGGCTCTCGAACGCCGAAGGGTCCGCCGGGAGGCGGCGGCCGCACGCGACGGGTCGGTCGGGGCGAGCGAGGTGATCGAGGTCGAAGCCGAGGTGGATGCAGCCCCCGACCTCGACGCGGTCGCCGGGCAGACCCGCGACGTGGTGGAGGCGGTCGTCGGGCTGGCCACCCTGCTGGCGATCCTCGCCTACTGGTCGCACGCCGTGCCCCTGGCCGAGCTGGCCTCTCAGGTCACGATTCCCCTGACCGGCGGGCTGACCCTGCTCCGATTGTCGGTGGCGGTGCTGATCGCGGTGGTGTCGTTCATTCTGGTCCGCAATCTCCCGGGGCTGCTCGAGCTCGTGGTGCTGCGCACTACCGAGCTGCAACCGGGGACGCGCTACGCCGTCACTACCTTGTGCCAGTACGGCCTCACCGCCCTCGGTGCGGCGATCGCCCTCGGCGTCCTCGAGATCGACTGGGTGAAGTTCGGCTGGATCGCCGCCGCCCTCAGCGTCGGCCTCGGCTTCGGCCTGCAGGAGGTGGTGGCCAACTTCGTGTGCGGTCTGATCCTGCTCTTCGAGCGCCCCCTTCGGGTCGGCGACATCGTCACCGTCGAAAACATGACCGGAACCGTGACCGACATCCGAATGCGGGCCACGACCATCACCAACTGGGACCGCCAGGAGTTCGTCGTCCCCAACAAGACGCTGATCACCAGCACCCTCCTCAACTGGACCCTGAGCGCGACCGTCAACCGGATCGTGCTCCCGGTCGGGGTCGCCTACGGCAGCGACACCGACCTCGCCCGGCGCCTCCTGCTCGAGGTCGCGGCGGACCACCCTGAGATCATGGACGAGCCGGCGCCGATGGCGACCTTCGAGCAGTTTGCCGACAGCTCGCTCAACCTCGTCCTACGGGCCTTCCTCCCGAATCTGGACAACCGTCTGGCGACGATCACCGAGCTGCACACCGAGATCGCGCGGAGGTTCGAGGCCGCCGGCATCACGATCGCGTTCCCCCAGCTCGATCTCCATCTCCACACCGACGAGGACGTTCCCTCCGACAGAGAAGCACGGTGAAGGGTCTCAGCGCACCCGCCGCCGACTTGGAGGTCGGCGCCACATCGCTTATCCACCGTCCTCTCGCAGAAGGCTGACGTACATCTGGGTTCAAACCCAGAACAGTGCCGTGGAATTACTGCATCGTCGTCCTGGTTGACGACTCGTGTGCGGCCAACGGGGGTCCAGAGATCACCGTTCGACCGGTGCAGCGAGAACCCCGAAAGCTCCGCATTCGGAAGGGCCACGGCACGCAGTCTCAGGAGGAACGGGCCCAGAGTGAGCACGCCGCATCGACGGCGACAAGCTTCCATTCGCGTGGAAACCCGGCGCGGCCAAAGCACAGCGTGGCCCGCAGACCTCTCACCATCAATCCAGCTCTGGAGGAAAAATGAAACTTCCCGTCATCCTGATCGTGGTGTGCGCCGCGGTCACGCAGTTCTCGCCCGCCGTCAGCGCCGAGGATCGACCCGAGTCCTGGCAGCCGGTGGCTCCCGACGGCCTGCCGACCGACTTCGACTGGATCCGCCTGGCGTCCGACGAGTGGCTCAAGGGCGAGATCATCTCCATGTACGACCGTGAGCTCGAGTTCGACTCCGACGAGCTCGGCGATCTGACCCTCGACTTCGACGACATCAAGGAGATCCGGACCTCGGAGGTCGTGCAGGTCGGTTTCGTCGACCGGGACCCGGCCATCGGCCACCTGATTCTCGACGGCGACACCGCCCGGGTGATCAGCGGAACCGGTGAGGCCGAGTTTCCGCGCGGCGAGGTTTACACGCTGATCGCCGGAGATCGCAGGGAGATCAACTACTGGTCTGCAGACGTCACCCTCGGCGGCAACATCCGCAGCGGCAACACCGATCAGGTCGACTACACCGCCCGCTTCGGGGCCATGCGGCGGTCGTTGAAAAACCGGGTCGCGTTCGACTACCTCGGCAACATCACCACCGTCGACGACGTCGACACGGCGAACAGCCACCGAGCCACCCTGGGCTGGGACTACTTCCTCAGCGAACGACTGTTCGTCAACGTCGTCAAGGGGCAGTGGTACCGCGACGAGTTCCAGAACATCAAGAACCGGTACACGATCGGCGGCGGTCTCGGTTACGAGGTCATCGACACGCCGCGAACCTCGTGGACCCTCGGAGCCGGCCCCGCGTGGCAGTCCACTCAGTTCGTCAGCGTCGAGCCGGATGAGGAGGACACGACCGACGGTTTCGCCTTCAACATCTCCTCCTTCTTCGCCTACGACGTCACGGGCGACATCGAGTACTACCTCAACTACAGCGTCTTCTTCACCGACGAGGCGAACGGCTCCTACAACCACCACCTGGACACCGGGCTCGACATCGAGCTCATCGGCAACCTGGACTTCAAAATCGCGTGGGTCTGGGACCGCATCCAGGATCCGCGTCCGCTCGAGGACGGGTCACTTCCCGAGCAGGACGACTACCGCCTGACCTTCGGTCTGGGTTGGGACTTCTGAGGTCCTCCGACCCAGTATCGACAGCGTCGATGCATGACCGGTCCGGGCTCGGAAAACCGCCGCTCGTGACGCGAAAGAAAAAGGGGATGTGATGCAACACTTCGGTCTCAGACAAGCAGCGACGATCAGCGCCGGACTCGGCGTCTTCCTCCTCGCAAGCGTGCTCTCGACCGGCGTCGGCTGGGCGCAGGAGGTCGCGGCAGACGACCCGGTTCCCGAGGCGGTTCCGGAGCCGGCACCGCCTTATCCGGCAGACCTCGACGATCTGTCCATCAGCGTCGACGAGCTGCAGCTGCGGCTCGTCCCGCTGACCGCCGATCAGCTCGCCCCGCTCGCCGCAGCGTGGTTGGACCATGCGCAAG
>JASFPU010000069.1:0-9716 GCA_050115855.1 Holophagae bacterium | reverse complement strand
CTTCGCCCAGACCCGGACCTACGTCTACGACGGCGAGGTGGTGGACCACCAGACCCACCTCGGTCTGGATCTCGCCTCGACCGCCCGCGCCCCGGTGCCGGCGCCGAACACCGGGCGGGTGCTCGCGGCGGGCTGGATGAGCCTGTACGGAAACGCCGTCGTCATCGACCACGGGGGTGGCCTGCTGTCCCTGTCGGGCCACCTGTCGAGCATCGACGTCGCCGAGGGTCAGGCGGTCGAACGCGGCCAGATCATCGGCAGGAGCGGCGCCACCGGGCTCGCCGGCGGCGATCACCTGCACCTGGAGATCTTCGTTCACGGTCAATCGGTCGACCCGTTGGAGTGGCTCGACGGCACGTGGATCGAGAACAACATCACCGCCAAGCTGAATTCTGAATTTTGAATTCTCAATTCTCAATCACCATCACACCGTGCCCGTTGATAGTGCGATGCCATTAAGAATTGAGAATTAAGAACTGAGAATTTGACCCTCACTGCTCAGCGGTTCGGCGGCGCCACGGCTGGAGGAAGCGCCAGAGTCGGCTGGCACCGCGGCCGACGGCGGCGAACAGGTCCTCGGACAGCGCCGCTGTGGTCGGCAGCAGCAGGCTGGTCAGGAAGGTCGAGACCAGCAGGCCGCCCATGATGACGAGCGCCATCGAGTAGTAGTAGACGCCGGCCAGGGCCGGACGCTGGACGACGATCGGCACCAGACCGACCAGAGTCGTGATCGCGGTCATCAGGATCGGCCGGAGCCGTTCGCGGCCGCCGAGCAGCATGGCTTCGGTGCGCTCCATGCCCTGCCGGCGGTACAGGTTGATGTGCTCGATCATGACGATGCCGTTGTTGACCACGACGCCGATCAGCAGCAGCAGGCCGATCGCCGCCGGCGCGTCGAAGTCGGTTCCGGTCAGCCACAGCGCCCAGAAGGCGCCGGCCAGCGCGAACGGCAGCGCGACCATCAGGCCGACCGCTTGGCGGACCGACTCGAAGACCCCGGCCATCACTGCGAACACCAGTCCGAGGGCGAGCAGCAGGTTGACCAGAAACTCGCGCGACTGCTCGCGTTGCCGTTCGGCCCACTCCGACATGGTCCAGGTGTAGCCGAACGGGAAGTCCATCCCGTCCATCGCCGACCGGACGAGCGGCAGGTAGTCGTCCATGGTGCCCTCGTCGTACCGGGCGCCGACCCAGATGCTGGTACGCCGATTGTCGCGCTGGATGCGGTCCGGCCCGGGCGCGACCCGGAACTCGGCCATCGACGCGAGCGGAATCTTGTCGCCGTCGGCGGTCCACACCGGCAGGGTGTGAAGCTGGGACACGCTTTCGGTCTCCTTCTCGTCCAGAGTCAGCCGCATCTCGCGCTCGCCCGACGGCGTCCGGAAGCGCGGCAGCCGACGGCCGCGGAAGGTCAACGAGACGACCTCGGCGGGCTGGTTGAGCGGCACGCCGTAGCGCGCCGCGAGCTCGCGGTCGAGGTCGACGTAGAGCTCCATGCCCCCCGACTGGGCACTCGTCCAGACGTCCTGCAGGCCGGGGATCGCCTCGAGACGGGCTTTGGCCTCCTGTGCCAGCTCGGCGAGCACGCCGGTGTCCTCGCCGACCAGCTGGAAGGCGATGCGTTTGCCGCCGCCCCGCCGCCAACCCCACCCCGCCTGGTCCTGGACCTCGAGCTTGATGCCGGGAAGCTCGGGCAGCAGCTCTCGGAGCCGGTCGCGGGTCTCGGCCATGGCGTTCTCGTTGGCGAAGCCCTCCTTCATGTACAAGCGGGTCAGTGAGAACCGATCCGACCAGAAGCTGTAGATGTGCTCCGCGTTGAGCTCGTCCCGGTGTGGCACGAGCCGCGCCTCGATCAGAGTGATGGCGCGTTCCTTGCGTTCCAGGCTGAGCGGCTCGGCGAACTCGTAGCGGATCTGGACGAAGACCTCGGACTCGTTGGCGTCGAAGTTCTTGTCGATGTGGCTGAACGGGTACCAGGTCGAGGCGATCACCGCGAGGCCGATGACCGGCGTCAGCCAGCGTCGCCGCAGGAAGAAGGCGAGCAGCACGCCGTAGCGCTCCTCGATCCACCGCATCAGCCGTCCCCGGTCGCGCGACCGGGAGCGGATGAAGGTCGAGGTGGCGAGCGGGATCAGGGTCTGGGACACGAACAGCGACGCGAGCAGCGTCAGGCACACGGTGATCGCGAGCTCGCGCAGGTAGATGTTCATCTCGCTCGGCTTGTTGAAGATCATCGGCAGGAAGACGATGACCGACGTCAGCGTCGCGGCGATCACCGCCAGCGACACCTCGCGCGAGCCGACCGCCGCCGCGTCGCGCCGGCTCAGGCCGCGCTGCTGATGACGGGAGATGTTCTCCATCACCACCACGGCGTTGTCGACCAGCATGCCGATGCCGACGATGAGCCCGAGCAGCGTCAGCGTGTTCATGGTCTTGCCCATCGCCCAGATCGCGCCGCACGCAACGATGAGGGAAAACGGAATACAGGCCACCGCGACCAGGGTCATCGACACGCGGCGGAGGAACGTGAACAGCACGGCGGCTGCCAGCAGCCCGCCGAACAGACCGGTGAAGCTCAGATCCTTGAGCGTCTTGCGGATCTCCGCACCCTGGTCGAACCAGATCAGGAAGGTGACCCCCTCGAGCTCGGGATCGGCGTTCATCGCCTCGACCTCGCGCCGGACCTCGTCGCAGATCTCGACCGCGTTGCCGCCGGCCTCGGCGTTCACGGTGACGCCGATGGCGAAGTCGCCGTCGAGGTGGCGGCCGTACTCCAACGGCGGCTCGTCGTAGCGCACGTCGGCAACGTCGGCCAGCCGCAGACCGTCACCGCGCAGCGGCAGCTCGCGGATCTGCTCGACCGACGAGAACGCACCCACGGTGCGGATGCTGACCCGGCGGTCCCGGTGGCGCAGCACGCCCGCCGACAGGTCGAAGTTCGACCCCTGGAGCACCCGCGCCACGTCCCGGACGTCAAGACCGAAGGCCTCGAGGGCATCGACCCGGAGGTTGATCCGGACCTCCTTCGGGTTGACCCCGTCGAGGCTGACCGACGCGACGCCGGGGATCCGCTCCAGCGGGCGCACGATCTTGCGTTCCAGCAGGTCGTAGCTCTCCGACAGATCGCGCCGGGACGACAGCCGCCCCTCGAGCACCGGCGCATCCTCCTCGGCCGCGTCCCAGTTGCCGCCGATGGTGATGTCGCCGATCGTGTCGGGCAGCTCGCCCCGGATCCGGTCGATGCGCTCGATCACCTCGGCACGGGCCAGGCTCATCTCGTGGCCCCAGGCGAAGTTGAGTCGGATGCGGCCGCCGTCCGACGAGCAGTTGGACCACATCTCCGTGACGCCCTTGACCGAGCCCAGAACCTCCTCGAGCGGCCGCACGACCAGGCGTTCGGTCTGCTCGGGCGTCGAGTTGGGGAACGGGACGCGGACGAAGAGAATCGGCTCCTCGACCTCCGGCATGAAGCCGAGCGGCAACCGGCCGAGTGCGACCAGCCCGAGCACGACGGCGCACGCCAGGATGGTCACGGTGGTGACCGGACGTCGGATGGCGAGCTCCGGCAGCGTCACGGCCCGACCTCCCCGGCGGACGATCGATGGTCGGCGCTCGCGACGCCGGTGTCCTCGACCTCGCCGGCGAGCCGCACCCTGGACGGCACCACCAGGTAGACCGCGGGGATCACGACCAGGGTGAGCAGCGTGCTCAACGCGAGGCCGAACGACACCGTGATCGCGAGCGGCGCCCGCAGCTCGGCGCCTTCGCCGAGCGAGAGTGACATCGGCAGCAGGCCGAGCACGGTGGTCAGCGTCGTCATCAGGATCGGGCGCAGCCGGAGGTGGCCGCCGCGCAGCACCGCGTCGAGCTTGGCCATTCCGGAGCGGCGCAGCTGGTTGACCGTGTCGATCAGGACGATGGCGTTGTTGACCACGATGCCGACCAGCATCACGACGCCGATCAGAACGATGACGCTGACCGCGGTTCCGGTCAGCAGCAGACCGAGCACCACCCCGACCAGTGCGAGCGGGATGCTGAACAGCACGACGAACGGGTGGACCAACGACTCGAAGGTGGCCGCCATCACCAGGTAGACCAGGAACACCGCGAGGGTCAACGCGAATCGGAGGCTGGTGAAGGAGCGCTGCATCTCGTCGATCTGGCCCCCGAGCTCGGTCACGATGCCGGGCGGTGGCGGATTGGCGGCGAGCAGCGCACGGATGTCGGTGACCGCGCCGCCGAGGCCGCGCCCCTCGAGGTTGGCGCTGATCACCGCCGCCCGCTGTTGCTGGACCCGGTGGATCTCGGCCGGACCGCGATCGGCGCGGACGTCGGCGACGGTCAGCAGCCGCATCGGGCGCCCGTCGGGACCGGGGATCATCAGGTTGCGGACGTCGTCGGCGGTCTGCCGCTGCTCGACGAGATTGCGGATCCGGATGTCGATCTGCCGGTCGGTCTCGCGAAACCGCGTCGGGACCGCACCGAGCACCCGGTCGCGCAGGGTCTCGGCGATGGTCCGCATGTCGAGCCCGAACGACGCCAGCCGGTCGCGGTCGAAGACGATCTGGAGCTCCGGGTTGCCCTCCTCGAGCGACGACCGGACGTCGACCAAGCCGGGCACGGTCTCGAGCTCGTCGACCAGCACCGGCGCCCAGTCGGCGAGCGCCGCGAGGTCGTCGGAGAACAGGATCACCTCGATCGGCGTCTTGAGGCTGAAGTAGGTCGGCTTGCCGTAGGTCGTCTCGAGCTCCGGAATCGTCGCGAAGCCGGCGCGCAACCGGTCGGCGACGCGCAGCTCGGCGGCCTCGTCCTGACGGTCGGCGAGGACCACGTTGAGCTGACCGTAGTGCTCCGCGGTGGTGCTCAGGCTCAGGCCGCCGGACACCAGCCGGCTGCCCGCCGTGGCGTAGTAGACCGCGACGTCGGGGTTGTCCTCGAGCGGTTTCGCCATCCGTTGCAGCACGCGGTCGGTGGCCTGCACGGCGGTGCCTTCGGGCAGCGTCGCCTCGAAGTAGAACTCGCCCTCCGAGATGTCGGGGATGAGGGCGGTCTGCAGCCGAGTGACGCCGGCCAGGGATGCGACGAAGACGATGGCGGCCGCGGCGATGGTCAGCCAGGGCCGCCGCAGAGCCGCGGTCACCAACCGGTCGTAGGCGCGCGACAGCAGCCCGAGGCTCGACCCTGATCTGGCGGCCGGCCCGCCGCCAGAGTGCGCGCCGGTCGATCGATCACCGAGCGCGCTGAGCATCGGGATCAACGTGATCGCCACAACGAGCGAGGCGAGCAGGCTGAGCGTGACCGTGATGGCCATGTCGCCGAACAGGGCGCCGGCGATCCCCTCGACGAAGATGATCGGCAGGAAAACGGCGACGGTGGTCAGTGTCGAGGCGGCGACCGCGCCGCCGACCTCGGTCGTGCCCTGCACCGCCGCCGCGACGCCGGACAGCCCCTCCTGGCGCTTGCGGTGAATCGACTCGAGCACCACGATGGCGTTGTCGACCAGCATGCCGATGCCGAGGGTCAGGCCGCCCAGGCTCATGATGTTGAGCGACACGTCGAGCCGGTACATCGCCATGAACGCGAACAGGACCGACAACGGGATGGCGGTCGCGATGATCACCGTCGACCGCCAGTCACGCAGGAAGGCGACCAGCACCGCCACCGCCAGGAGGCCGCCGACGATCGCGGTCGAGCGGACCTCCTTGAGCGCCTGCTCGATGAAGCGCGACTGGTCGAACAGCACGGTCAGCCGGTAGTCCTCCGGCACCAGCTTGGTCATCGCGGGAAGTGACCGACGCACCGCCCGGGCGGTGGTGACGATGTTGGCGTCGCCCTCCTTGTAGATCGCGATCTCCACCGCCTCGACGCCGTTGACGCGGATGATCTCCTCGCGTTCGCGCGCGCCCCAGCTGACGTCGGCGACGTCGCGGACCCGGACCAGCGACGGTCCGGCTGACGACAGCACGAGATCGCCGATCTCGTCGACCGAGGTGTACTCGTTGACGGTGCGGATCAGAAACTGCGTGTCGGTGCCGCGCAGTGAGCCGCCGGGCAGGTTGATGTTGGACACCCCGACCACCTGACGGACGCGGTCCAGGGGGATCTGCAGCGCGGCCAGCCGCTCCTGGTCGACCTCGACGTGGATCTCCTCCTCGAGACCGCCCTTGATGCGTGCCGAGGCGACGCCCGGCAGGCTCTCGAACGCCTGCTTGAGACGGCGGTCGGCGAGCCGCCGGCTCTCGGTCAGGTCGCCGGTGCCGCCGAGGGCGAGCCGGACGATCGGGTCGAGCGACGGGTCGAAACGGAGCACAACCGGGTCCTCCGCTTCTTCGGGTAGGATCAGACGGTCGAGCTTCTCGCGCACGTCGAGCAGCAGCAGGTTCATGTCGGCGCCCCAGTCGAACTCCAGGGTCACCTCCGACACTCCCGGGCGCGACACCGAGTGGATGGTGCGCAGGCCACGCAGCACCCCGACCGCCTCCTCGACCGGGCGCGTGACCAGGTTCTCGACCTCGGCCGGGGCCGTGTCGGGGAAATCGGTCTGGACGGTGAGCGACGGGTAGGAGATGTCGGGCAGCAGATCGAGCGGCAGCCGCTGGTACCCGACCACGCCGAACGCCGCCAGGGCGAGCGCGCACATGAGCACCGTCACACGACGGCGCACGGCCAGAGCAACCAGGCCGCGCATCAACCCGCTCGGTCCGGGCTCGCCACCTCGGCGACCGGCGTCTCGTCGAGCTCGAGCGCGTCGAGCACCGACACCGGCTGGCCGTCGCGCAGCGCGCGCTGGCCCTGGACCACGACCATCTCACCCTCGTCGAGCCCACCGAGGATCTCGGCGAAGTCGTCGTCCTCGAAGCCGACCTCGACGCTCCGCTGGTGGGCCGTGTCGCCGTCCACGACGTAGACCGATTGCTGGCCGCGCTCGCTCACCACCGCGACCCTCGGTACCAGCAGACCGTCCTCGTGCCGGTCGGTGACGATCGACACCTCGACGAAGTCGCCCGGCCGGGTGGTCGGCGGGTAGTCGCGCACCTCGACGGTGACCTTGATGGTGCCGCTGTCCGGATCGACCACGGGGCTGACCAGGTCGATCCGACCCGACAGCTGGTCACCACTCGACGGGACCGTGAGCTCGACCGGCTGGTCGACGCGGATGCTGCCGAGCTCCTTGGCGGGCACGAACACCCGGGCCAGCAGTCGGTGCGTGTCGGCGAGCGAGAACAGCGGCGTCCCGTCGGACACGGTCTGCCCCGGGTCGACCAGACGTTGCACTACGCGGCCGGCGAACGGCGCCCGGACCGCGGTGTAGCTGAGCTCGAGGGCGGCGAGCTCGAGCTGAGCCTCGGCCGCCGCGAGCTCGGTCCGGATGGTGTCGAAGTCCTCGGCCGAGCTCAGGCCCTGGTCGAAGATCTTCTGGGCGCGCTCGAAACGGGCCCGCTGCTGCTCGACCTCGACCTCGGCCAGGGTTTTTCGGGTCCGATACTCGTCGTCTTCGATCCGCAGCAGCACCTGCCCGGCCTCCACCCGATCGCCCTCCTCGGCGATGATGCGTTCGATGACACCGGACACCCGGGCGAGCACGTCGGCCTGCTTGTCGGGGTCGAGCGACGCGGTGGCGCGGTAGTAGGTCGCGATGGCGCCGCGGGACGCCGGTGCCACCGACACCGCCATGGTCGGCAGCTGCGGCCGTCCCCCACCCGGCGCGCCGTCTGGTCGTCCGGTCGGTCCCTGCGGCGACGCGGCTTCACCACCACCGCAGCCGGCGGCGAGGCCGATCGTCGCGACGAGCGCGACGCAGCTAGCCACCCGGCGGAGCGGCCGCCGGCCGATCGAGAGCTGGTTGGTCATGGTCATGCTTTCCCCGCCTTCGCGTTCGCGGTCAGTGGCCCGTCGACTCCGGTCACGACAACGTCGAGCCCTGTGTTTCTGATTCCGGCACCGACGAGCTCGCCGCGACCGCCACGCGACCCGACGGCTCAGTCGAGCTGATCTACGGATTCAGCGTCGTCCGGTTCATCGCTCAGCATCGGCAGATCCCCGTCGAAGCTGAAGTCGACATCGTCGTCGATCTCCAGCGGCTCGTCGGGTGGTGGCTTGGGTTTGGCGCGCACCGTCGGCCGGGCCAGCACCGACCGCGGTTGGAACGACTGGTGCGCGTCGGTGTACGCAGAGCGCATCTCGGGGATCATGGCCAGCTCTTCGGTCCCCAGCTCGCGCAGCTTGACCTCGACGATGTCACGCCGGTACTCCAGGATCCTGCCCTTCATGAAGTTGAACAGATACACGGTGGCCGGGTTGCCGGTGGTGAGCGCCTCGTCGCGCACGACGGGGCTCCCCTTGGCGCCGGCCTCGAGAAATCCGAACCACAGCTTGGACTTTTTCTTCGCCATCTCTCCCTCCGGCCCAACGCCCCCTCTCGCATATGCCACAGCTCGGGTGTCGGAATCAAGAGGTGGCGGGAGATTTTTCCTCGACGGGCGGGTGGGTCGAGGACCACGCCTCAACCGAACCGGTCACGAAGGGCGGTCCCGATCCGGTCCAAGCCGCGCTCGAGGGTGTGGGTCTCGGTGCCGATGCCGATCCGGATGAAGCGGTCCATACCGAAGCAGTCGCCGGCCAGGACGAAGACCCCGTGCGCCGTCCGAAGCCAGTCGGACAGCTCGGTCGAGCCGACCGGTAAGTCGTAGCGGAGATAGGCGAAGCCACCGGCGGCAGGCGGAGTGAAGTGGAACCGGCCGTGCATGGACTCGACCCATCGGGACACCACCGCCAAATTGCAGCGCAGCAGCGTCCGGGTCCGCTCGAGGATGCGCGGCCGGACCTCGGGCGACAGGGCGACGGCGCCGACCATGTGGCTGATCGTGCCGGCGGTGATCGACGTGTAGTCGTGATAGGCCCAGGCGGTCGCCACCGTGTCCGTCGGACCGACGATCCAACCGACACGGAGGCCGGGTAGGGCGTAGGCCTTGGACAGCCCGGCGACCACCGTGACCCGCTCGGCCAGACCCATGAAGCTCGGTGTCTCGTCGCCGGCGAGCTCGGCGCCGCGATAGACTTCGTCCGAGTGGAGCCAGGCGCCGACGGCGTCGGCGATGTCGGCGATCTCCGCCATGTCGTCACCGCGCAGAACGTGGCCGGTCGGGTTCGACGGGTTGCACACCGCGATCATCCGCGTGGCGTCGGTCACCGCGTTGCGGAGCTCGTCGAGATCGGGCGCCCAGCCGTCGGACTCGCGCAGGTGGAAGGCGACCGGGTGCGCGCCCATGGCCTCGACGACGCCCCAGATCTGCTGGTAGTTCGGCTGCATCACGACCACCTCGTCGCCCGGCTCGAGCAGTGTGTGGCAGGCGACGAAGTTGGCCTCGGCAGAGCCGTTCGTGACCAGCACGTTGTCGGGCCCGAGCCGGTCGTAGAGCGCAGCGATCCGCCGGCGCAGCAGCTCCGAGCCGTTGGTCTGGCCGTAGCCGAGGCCGGTCGTGTGCAGCGTCTCGAGCTGTTCGGTGGTGAGCAGCTCGGCCAGGGTCAACGGGTGGACGCCGCTCTCGGTGAGGTTGATCTCGACCGTGTTCTCGTACAGCGACTGGACCCGTTCGAGCTCGAAGATCGGAAACTCCATGGCGCCTCCGCGATGGCATTATCCCGAATCCGAATCCGAATCCGAATCCGAATCCGAAGCCGAAGCCGAAGCCGAATCCGAGACCGAGGCCGAGGCC
>JASFPU010000068.1:0-9760 GCA_050115855.1 Holophagae bacterium | reverse complement strand
TTTTCGGAATAAGCGGTGGGTTGGCGCAAAGTGGCGCCTGGAATATATCGTCGAAAACTACCCGGATTACTCGAAAATCGACCAAGTGAACGAGCGGATTTCCTTCATTCAATCGAAGTTGGACGAGGCCGAAGCACGGTACAAAAAGCTCATCGAAGAGCGGACAAAGAAGATCGAAGATTGACGGCTGTTGGGCTTTCGGTTACTCTCATAGTGTGTTTTCTGGCGCTGGGAGAGTGCGCATGAAAGTGAAAACCCTGCTCAGTCTCGTTGCGATCTCAGTCGTGCCGACTCTCGCCTTCAGCCAGGCTGTCGCGCCGCCGCCGCAGCCCCTCCACTTCGTCGACGGTCACTGGACGCCGTACGACCCGCCGACGGAGTTCCCCGAAGGCTCGACCGTGCACCGGATTGTGCCCGGCGACACGCTGTGGGATCTCGCCGAGAGCTATCTCGGCGATCCCTACCTGTGGCCCCAGATCTGGGAGCGCAATCCGTACATCAAGGACTCGCACTGGATCTACCCGGGCGACCCGCTCGCGATCGACGTGGCGGTCCAGGAGCCGCCGGCCGAGGAGGTCGGTCCGGACGACACGATGGTGTCCGAGCTCCCGCCGTCCGGCGAGTTCGAGGAGGCACCGATCGACGAGGGCGAGCCGTACCCGCTCGGCAGCTCGGCCGACGTCTACTGCTTCGCCGATCTGGTCGAGGACGAGTCGATCTTCCCGTTCAGCATCACGTCCGCCGAGCGGATGCAATTCCAAGACTCGTTTTCCGAGGGCGACGTCGTCTACATCGACGGCGGCGTCGAGCAGGGCGTCGCGGCCGGCGACCGGTTCTTCGTGCTCGAGAAGATCCGGCCTCTCGACCACATCCACACCAACGCCAGGCTCGGCACGGTGTACAGCAAGATTGGCCAGATCAAGGTGCTGTGCGCCCAGGAGAACACGGCGATCGCCGAGATCACCTACGCCTGCGACCCGATCGACATCGGCAACGTGCTCGAGCCGTTCCGTCCGATTCCGGTACCGCTGGTCGTCGCGCCCGACCCGTCGGATCGGTGCGACGTGCCCAACGGCAAGCCCATCGGCTCCATCGTCTACACCCGTGACGATCAGATCGAAATCGGCACCGGGTGGCTGGTGTTCATCGATCTCGGATTGGCCGACGGCGTCTATCCGGGCGAGTTCGCCACGGTGTTCCGCACCAACCCCGTCGAGAACATGCCGCGGCTCGTGCTCGCCGAGCTCGGCATCCTGACCGCGGAGGAGCACTACTCGACCGCGATCCTGACCAACGCGTGGACGTCGGTGTACGTCGGCGACAAGGTCGAGATCAAGTAATCGGACCGGGGCTCGGTCGACGACGGGTGCTGCCCGACTGGGTCTGGAGCGACGACGACCGCCGGTTCATGCACCTGGCGCTCGGTGAAGCGACCGCGGCGCTGGCGCGCGACGAGGTCCCGGTCGGAGCGGTTGTGGTCCGTACCGGCGAAATCCTGGCCCGCGCCGGCAACCGTCGTCGAGAGCTCGCCGACCCGACCGCCCACGCCGAGATCCTGGCGTTGCGCGCGGCGGCCGCGGCGGTCGGCGACTTTCGCCTGGTCGGATGTGTCCTCTACGTGACCCTCGAGCCGTGTGCCATGTGCGTCACCAGCTGCCGACAGGCCCGACTCGACCTCGTCGTGTGGGGCGCTGACGACCCCAAGGCAGGGGCCTGCGGATCGGTCGCCGACCTCGCCGAAGACCGTCGCTTGGGTCCGGCGCTCGCCCACCGCGGCGGCCTCGAGGCGGCAGCGAGCCGCGAGCTGCTCGCGACGTTCTTTGCCAAACGACGACAAACCACGTAAAATGCCGCTCCCCGTGCGGAGAGGTGCCGGAGTGGTCGAACGGGGCGGTCTCGAAAACCGTTGACCTTTCACGAGGTCCAAGGGTTCGAATCCCTTCCTCTCCGCCAACATGAAGGACCACCGCGGAGAGGTGTCCGAGAGGCCGAAGGAGCACGCTTGGAAAGCGTGTGTGGGGGTCACTCCACCGCGGGTTCGAATCCCGCCCTCTCCGCCAGTCGTCGGCAGGAGCCCATCATGGAGCCCGGGCCCTGTGCATCGTCGCCCTCTGAACCGTGTCAGGCCCGGAAGGGAGCAGCACTCAGGAGGATCACGACGAGTGCCGCAGGTCGCCTGGGTTCCATGATGGGCTCCGCGGGCCTCCAGGCCGCGATCGACCCTTCGTCATGTCCGGGCATCGATTCCACGGCCGGCGGACGGTCAGCCATCGTGGCTGCGGCGCCGTCCGGCTCAGCCGGCGTCGAGCTCGACGATCAGTCGGGCGGCCCGGTCGGCTCCATTGGTCCGTGACAGAGATCGCCGCCCCGTCTCCAGGAGCCGACTGACGACGGCCCCGCTGAGCGGATCTCGGAGCCAGTCTGTCGACAGTGGCGCCGACCTGACGTGCTGGTCGACAAACGCCTCGAGCACCGGGCTCTCGGGAAACCGTGGTCTCGTGAGATAGGCGAAGGCGGTGTCTGCATGGTAGACCTCGGCGACCGTGCTGTAGCCGAGCTTGCCGATCACGACGTCGCTCGCCGCCACGAGATCGGGATGGTACGGGCCCCCCTCGGCGGGAATCCGGATCACCCGGTCACGCACCTCGATGCCGGCTCGCCGGTGTGGGATCAGCGCGACCACATCCGGCGGCAGCGGCAGCTCGCGAGGGTCGACGACCTCCCGGTCGAGTCCGCTCAGGCTGACCAGCACGACTCGCTCCTCCGGGGCGACACCGAGCCCCCGCCGAACCTCGCCCCGGTCGCGGCTCGGCGCCCGGCTGACCGGAGGGACCCGATGTGCCTCGGCCAGCCCGGGGCAGACCGGTTCGGTGGCGACGGTCCGCGTCGCGGATCGGAAAATCGGTGCCACTGCGCCGGCGATAGCGGCCAGGCGACCATCACCGTAGCTGCGGTAGATCCAGTCCCACGTGAAGTTCGCCACCAGGACGCTCGGCACGCCGAGCCGGTCGGCGACGACGAGGCCCAACGGCGCGATGTCGGAAACCACGATCCGGCATCCGGTCGCCCGGGTTGTCTCGACCAGACGGTCGAGCTCCGGTCCGCCGTCGAGGGGCAGCCGTTCGACCGCCGCGACGGTCGCGTCGATGTCCTCGACGAACGGCGTTCGCTGCACCATCCCGACGTCGCAACGCACTGTGTGGAGCACGTGGTCGATCCCGTTCAGCGCGGCGAAGAAGCTCGGGGGAACGGTCGTGAACAGGTGGTGCCGGAGCAGCGGACGATGGCGCGAGCAGGCTTCGATGATCGCCGACGCGCGGGCCGCGTGACCGAACCCGTGGGGCGAGATGAACCACGCGATCGCCGAGCGGTGTCGCGCGTCGTAGAGTCGGCCCGAGCTGTCCACATCCGCCATCTCCGACCAGTGTACGTCGGCGTGGTACGATGCCGCCGTGAAGCTCGCTCGTGGAGTCATCGTCGCCACCGTGGCCACCGCAGCGCTCGGGGTCGGCGCCCAACAGGGGGCGCCGCGTGCCTGGCAGCAGCGGATCGACGTCGCGGTCGACCTGCCCGTGCCGGTGATCGGTGTCGAGTCGGCCAACCCGTTCGCCATCGCGGTCGACCAGGCGCCGCAGCTGACCAGCTCGGAGGCGCCACGCAAGCTCGACGTTTCTGGCAGAGCCGTCGTCGCCGCCTACGTCGACGCCAAGGGCGAGTGCCTCGGCGGCGTGCCCCTCGAGCTGCCGTTTCCCGGCCTGACGACCGACGTCCTCGACGAGGTCACCGGCGAGCGGTTCGACACCGCCCGGATCGGCGATCGCGAGGTCCCGTCGTGGATCGTGATCGGCTTCGACATCACCGGACGGGTCAAGGAGTCGACGGTCGGCACGCCGAGCTTCGAGCTTCCCGACCCGGCGCTGCCGCCGGAGCCCAGCGAACCGCTGCGTGTCGCGCCGCCGGGATCGCTGGTCCGGGCGCCGTACGAACCGCAGAGCTCGTTGACCAAGCTCGCCACACCGCGCCGACTTCGCATCAGAGCGCCCGGCCAAGAGGTGGACATCCCGATCCGAGCGCTCGTCCACATCACGGCCGGGGGGCGGTGCGACCGCTTCGTACCGCTCAATCTCGACAGCGGACTGCACTCGTGGCTGTCGGCCTACCTGGCGACCTGGCGCCTCGAGCCAGCGCTGCTCGACGGCGAGCCGCACGACGCGTGGGTGATCTACTCGGCGCGGGCGCAGCTCAAGCTGTCCAGCCTCGATTCGACCGTCACCAACGTCCTGCGCGACCGCAGCTTCACGCCGCCGAGCTCGGACGACTGAGCGTCACGATCGTCAGGCGTGATCCGGCCGGGGTCCGAGGATCTTCCGCTGACTGCCGGCTCGCACCGTGACCCGCTCCGAATCGAGCCACTCGAGGACCGGAATCGCCAGCTTGCGAGTCAGCCCGAAACGCTCCTTGAAATCGCCGACCGCGAAGCTGTCCCGGTCCCAGCGTCGAATCTGGTCGGCGACCTCGTCGAGCACCGCACGGTGGATGAGGAACTTCCCCTCGAGGCGGACCAGCCGGCCCCGCTGGACGAGAAAGCTGCAGATACCGTCGACCATCGCGGGTTTCGCGTCGAGCCTGGATGCGGCCTCCGCCGGGCTTGGCGCATCGAACCCGGTGTCGCGGTACAGCTCCTCGACCCGACGCGTGAGCCGCTCGCCGAGTGCCGACATGTGACGGTCACTGCCCGGCGGCACCACCCTGCCGCCGGTCAGCTCGAGCAGCCCCCGGCGACGCAGGGTCTCGAGGTAGACGCCGGCCAGATCGCGCGCCCGTCGGGGCAGGAGCGCGGCGGCGAAATCACGGGTCGGCACACCGGCTGAGACCTCGACCCCCTCGAAGCGTCGGGCGAGCTCGCGCTCGGCGTCTGACGCGAGGACATCGAGGTGGGCCGCGTTGACCAGCGTCGCGGGTTGGGTCGGCAGCGCCACGACCCGACCGCCATCGAGAAGGCGGCCCAGCGGAGACTCGACGGCCTCGTCGAGAACGCCGAGACGCAGCGCCAGATCGTGGGCGGTGGCGCCGACCAGCCCTGCCTGCTCGATCCAGAAACCGAGCAGCTCGGGCCGGTCGCGGCGATCCGGCGACGGCACGTGCTCGAGCGCTGCGCTGTCGCGCCGCCGCCACCGCCTGAGGTGGGCGTCGAGCACCACGCCACCGGCGAAGGTGTTGACCGGCGACGGACGCCGGAGCACGAGCCGGTCACCGGGGAACAGCATCATCGGCTCGTGCAGACCGAGCTGGGCGACGGCACGCGAGCCGGGCTCGAGGGTCGTTCCGGACAGCCGTTCGACGCGCGCCGGAACGCGCCCGGCGAAGGCGTGGAGCTCGAGCTCGTCACCCTCGGCGAGCGGGTGCGGGGCGGAGCTGAGCAGCTCGAGGTGGAGCGTCACGAGCCGTGTCGGCCGCCAGTCGCCGACGGCCATGATCTGATGACCGCGCTCGACCTGATCGCGGCCGAGACCCGCCAGGTTGATCGCGACGCGCTCGCCGGCCTCGACGCTCGACCGTTCCTCACCGTGGACGTGGAGCCGCCGCGCCCTCGCGCGCAGACCCGGGGGCATCACCATGACCTCGGTCCCGACGTCGAGCCGCCCCCAGAGAGAGGTCCCGGTGACGACGGTGCCGGCGCCGGTCAGCGAGAACACGCGATCGACCGCCTGGCGGAACGGGCGGTCGCTCAGTTGGCGCGGACGCGCGGTTCGCGACACCTCGACCAGCGTCGCGCGCAGCTGGTCGAGGCCGCGCCCAGTGACCGCCGACACCGGCACGATCGGTGCGCCGGCGAATGGCGTCGACGCCAGGTAGTCCCGAATCTCCTCAACGGCAAGCTCGACGAGATCATCGTCGACCGCATCAATCTTGGTCAGCGCGACCGCTCCACCCGGGACCCCCATGAGTCGGATGACCTCAAGGTGCTCTCGAGTCTGGGGCATGATGCTCTCGTCCGCGGCGACCACCAGCAAAGCGAGGTCGATGCCGCACGCACCGGCAACCATGGTGTGGACCAGGCGCTCGTGTCCCGGCACATCGACGAAATGGATGCGAACGCCGCCGTCGACCAGCTGGGCGAACCCGAGGTCGATCGTGATGCCGCGCTCTCGTTCCTCGGGCAGCCGGTCGCAGTCGGTGCCGGTCAACGCCTTGACGAGCGTCGTCTTGCCGTGGTCGATGTGACCGGCGGTGCCGAACACGACGTGGTCCATGGCGCCATGGTACACACCCTCACCGCCGCGCGGGAATCTCGGCCACCCGCACTTGGACAGCGCCGGCCGTCCGGCTATGCTCGGTGGGTGATCGAGTCTGAGATCAAGATCCCGGTGTCGGACCTGGCGCCGATCCGGCGCCGCCTCGAGCGCGCCGGCGGCCAGCGGCTCGCCGAGGAGATGCTCGAGGCCAACACCCTCTTCGACACGGCGGACGGAGCGTTCGCCGCGTCCGGTCGCGTGCTCCGGCTCCGGAGGATCGGCGACCGAAGAGTGATGACGTACAAGGACCGGGCCACGATGGACGGCGCGGTCAAGCACCGGCGGGAGATCGAGCTCGAGGTCGCCTCGGTCGAACGGATGACCGAGCTGCTCGACGCACTCGGATTCGCACCCACGATCCGCTACCAGAAGCGGCGCGAGAGCTGGCGATGGTCCGCCATCCGGGTCGAGCTCGACCACACGCCGATGGGTGACTTCGTCGAGCTCGAGGGCGAGCCAGAACGGCTCGAGGATGCGGCGCGTCATCTCGGACTCGACCCGGCGGACGCGGTTGCCGGATCGTACATCGAGCTCTGGTTCGAGCACTGCCGCCGTCGGTCTGAGGTCGGTCGCGACATGGTTTTCGAGTGACGATCACAGCGGCAATGGTGCTGGCGGCCGGTCGCGGCGAACGCATGCGACCCCTGTCGGACGCCGTGCCGAAACCGGCACTTCCGCTGGTCGGCGAGCCCGTGATCGCGTCTCCTTTGCGGCTTGCAGCAGCGTCCGGTGCCGGTCGCCTCGTGGTCAACACCTGGCATCTGGCCGACGCCATGGCGGCGGCCGTGGCGGCGGTCGATCTGCCGACCGAGGTCGCGATCTCACGCGAGCCCGCGCTCATGGGCACCGCCGGCGGCCTGGTGCTCGCCCGAGAGCGCGGGCTGCTGGGAGCTCGGGGTCCGGTTCTGGTCATCAACGGGGACGGGGTGCTTGACCTCGAGCTCGAGCCGGTCGTCCGGCGCATGGCCGAGGCCGATGATCTGGTCAGCTTTGCCCTGCTGCCGCACCCCGACCCGCAACGATGGTCGCGGGTGCTGCTCGACGCAGACGGGAAGGTGTGTCGGATCGTCGACTCGGGAAGCCCGGATCCCGGCGAGGTCCCACTGCTGTACCCGGGTGTGATGCTGGTCTCCCGGACCGCGCTCGACGGGCTCGGGGCCGGTCCGGGTGGCGTTCCGGAGCGACTGTGGGGTCCGGTCCTCGCGTCCGGGCGACTCGGTGGTGTCGTGGTGTCGGGCCGCTGGCGGGAGATTGGCACACCCGATGACTACCTCGGCGCCGTGCTCGACCGTCTGTCCGGCCGGGTCGTCATCGACCGGACCGCGACAGTAGATCCGACGGCAACGGTCGCGAGCGCTTTGGTCGGGGCCCGGGCCGAGATCGGCCGGAGAGCCACGGTCCGACAGTCGGTTGTCGGCGCCGGCGTCCACGTCGGGCATGACGCCCGGGTGATTCGCTCCGTGCTGCTCGGTGGGGTTTCGGTGCACGCCGGAAAGCCGGTCGTGGACAGCCATCTGGCAGCACCGACCGCGACCGACGACCGGGAGCACCCGCCGCGGAGCTGACACGCCGAGTCAACGATCACCGCTGCTGCCAGCCGTCCAACCCGAAACGCCACGCCAACGTGTTGATCCTGCCGGTTCCGCCGTAGACCCGGAGCACGATCATGCGCCGCCGCGAGTCGCACAGGTAGATCGAGCTCGGCGTCGCCGTGCCGTGCGGGCTGAACGTGATGATGTCGCCCCGCCCGGCGCGGATGGGGTCGGCGGGGTCGCCGCCCAACGCACCGCGGCCCGCCGGGTCGGGTACCGTCCCGCCGGTCAGGATGCACGGTCCAGCGGCGCCGGCTTCGAGCCTGACGACGACGCCTGTGATCGGGTCGCGGCCACTGCCGATGTCGGTTCGTCTGACGCCGTCGCCGTCGCCGTCCTCCGCCACGAAGCAGCTCCACGAGCCGTCCGCAGCGCGGTCGAAGACGACCGCGCAGGCCCGGCCGCGCAGCACAGCCACAGCGCGGCTGCGAACCAGCAGACCGTGGATCTGGGCGGTGGCTCGATCGAGGGCGGCGCCGCACCGGGCGTCGTCGAGCGCCGGCGCGCCGATGATCATGATCGTGCCGAGCACCGCCAACGCGGTCACCGCTTCGATCACAGAGTGACCGGATCGGCTCTGTCGAGGACCGTCGAAACGAACACCGGATTCCGTCATCATCTCCTCCCGGGTGATGGCCAACCTCGGACGACCATCGGATCGGCGGGAAAAGAGCGGCCCCGAAGGGCCGCATCCCGTCCACGCTGTGTTCGTGTTTGTGTTCAGCGGTCCGTCGACGAACCGTCGGCGGACGACCTCGGGAGCGTCACCTTGACGTTCAAGGTGGTCGCTCCGTCGGTCGTGACGTAGGGTTCGAGCCGTTCGAGCGAACGCTCGCCGATCCCTTTGACGGCGACCAGCTCACCGACCGACGCGAACGGTCCGTTGGTGTCGCGGAACTCGATGATCCGCCCGGCCAGCGCCGGACCGATCCGGGGCAGCAACTGGAGCTGCTCGGCATCCGCGGTGTTGACGTTCACCACGCCCGACGGGCCGGTCTCGCCGGCGACGGCGACGGTGGCTGCGACAACGATGACGAGTGCGACAACGACTGTGAAGCTTCGGGTCATGAATTCCTCCTTGTTCCGGTGGACGATCGGGGCGAACAGGCCGTCGCAGCGTCGTCAGGTGTCTTCCATGGCTCACCTCCCGCGCTTTGTTGGCCACCGGTATCGCGAAACCCGTGCCACCTTCGGCCGATTTATCGAAATATCTGTAAAATAAATATTTATCGACTACCAGCGCGGTCTGGTGCGAATCCCGAACTGACAAGTAAATTTGTCAATACTGTCATAAATTCTGAAGCGAGAACGGGTAAGAATTTTTTACACTGACAGGTTTTCTTGCGGTCTCGAGGTCGGCTCGAACCGGGCCGCGGACCGTCGTCGTGGTGGCACCGCCGTCGGCAGCTGTACTAAGATCTGGCGAGCCGATGAGCACCCGTAAACTGCCGTTCCGCCACATCGCCATCGAGGGACCGATCGGGGTCGGTAAGACCTCGCTGGTTCAGCTGCTGGCCGACCGGTTCGAGGGTGTGATGGTGCTCGAGGACATCACCAACCCGTTCCTGCCGGCGTTCTACGAAGGCCGCCCGGGCGCCGCCTTCCAGGTCCAGATCTACTTTCTCCTGTCGCGGTTCCAGCAGCAGCGCGAGATCGCACAGATGAACCTGTTCCAACGGTTGGTCCTCGCCGACTACACGTTTCCAAAGGACCGGATCTTCGCGTACTTGAACCTGGACGACACCGATCTTCGGATCTACGAGAAGCTCTATCCGGTGCTCGAGCAGGAGGTGCCGACGCCGGATCTCGTGATCTACATGCAGGCGTCGGTGCCGGTGCTGCTCGACCGCATCAGGCGGCGCGCCCGAGACT
>JASFPU010000067.1:0-9765 GCA_050115855.1 Holophagae bacterium | reverse complement strand
GTCTCGGCCTCTTCCTGGTTCCCCGCGAGCTCGACGGTCGGCCCAACGGATTTCAGCTGCGTCGGCTCAAGATCAAGCTCGGGACGCGGTCCATGCCGACCGGGGAGATCGAGTTCGACGGCGCTGCCGCCGAGCCGATCGGTGACCTCGGAGCGGGTTTTCGGAACCTCGTCGGCATCGTGCTCGACACCTCGAGGTACCACAACGCCGTGGCCGCCTGCGGGCTCATCCGGCGAGCGTTCACCGAGGCGCGTGCCTACGCCCGCCGTCGGGTCGCGTTCGGCCATCCGATCATCACCTACCCGTCGGTCCAGCGGATCCTGGCCGAAATGAAGCTGCGTTCCCGGGCCGCGTTGGCGACGACCTTCCGGTTGCTCGATCAGACCGACCGGGTCGACACCGGCAGGGGCGACGGGGCGCTGTTGGCCGCGCGCCGCATCGGTGTCATGGTCAACAAGTACTGGACCGCGATCCAGGCGACCCGTGCGGCGCGGGACGGTATCGAGATCCTCGGCGGCAACGGCACGATCGAAGACTTCTCGATCCTGCCCCGGCTGTACCGTGACGCCATCGTCATCGAGAGCTGGGAGGGCACCCACAACACTCTGTGCGCGCAGGTTCTGCGTGATTTCAAGGTGCGCGACCTGCACCGGCCGTGGCTCGATCAGATCGCCCGGGAGGTCGACGAGATCCGGACGGCCGGGGTAGGCGACTCAGGCGAGGTCGCGGGGTCGCTGCTCGACGACCTGCGGCGCCGGATCGAACGGCTTGTCGACGCCGAGCAGATCACCGCGGCGGCGTGGATCCGCGATGTTGTCGACCGCATGGCGGTGCTGACGGATTGGGTTTCGCTCGCCACTCAGGCAGCCTGGGAGAGCCGTCGCGATCTCGACACCGGCACCGCCGACGTGCTCGCACTGTACCGCCGTCTCGAGCTCGACACGCGCGACCGGATGGACGACGTCGACAGGACCGTCCTCGAGGCGAAGATCGCGACGTAGGACGCGTCCGCAGCGGCTGTCAGGTCACCATCCGAGCCAGCGGCGGACCCGACGCCACACCGCTCGAATGTCGTCGGCGGCCCCGCCCCCGAGCTCGGTCACCGGTCGGCCCTGGATCTGGGCTCGGGTGACCTCCCGGTCGTAGCGGACGCGGCCGACCAGTGACGCGCCGTGCCGGCGCGCGTGGTCCTCGATGCGGTCGGCGGCCTCCGGATTGAGGTCCCAGCGGTTGACGCAGACCGCGGTCATGGCGTCAAAGTGATCGGCGAGCTCGAGCACGCGTTCCATGTCGTGGGCGCCGGACACGGTGGGCTCGGTGACCACCAGCACGCCGGCCGCGCCCGTGATCGACGCGATGACCGGGCAGCCGACGCCCGGCGGCCCGTCGACCAGGATGCCGCGACGACCGTCGTCGGCCGCGAACCGGCGCGCCTGGTCGCGGACGGTCGAGACGAGCTTGCCCGAGTTCTCGGCGCCGATGTCGAGGCGTGCGTGCACCATGCCGCCGTGCGGAGTGCGCGAGATGTACCACTCACCGCACCGCCGCTCGACGAAATCGATGGCCCGGATCGGGCACAGCTCGACGCACAGGCCGCAGCCCTCGCAGGCGAGCGGGTCGATCTCCGCCGTGAATCCGTCGAAGGTCACGGCGCCGAACCGGCAGAGTGCCGAGCACAGTGAGCACCCGTCGCAGTCGTCGGATCGCACCACGGCCTCGTGACCGCTGCGGAACGCGTGCCGGGCACGGATCTCCGGCGCCAGGACCAGGTGGAGGTCGGCGGCGTCGACGTCGCAGTCGGCGACCAGCAGATCCGGCTCGAGCACCGCGAACGACGCCACCAGGCTGGTCTTGCCGGTGCCGCCCTTGCCGCTGATGACGACGAGCTCCGGTACGCCCTCCGACCGGACGGCGGGGCCGACGAGGGGCAGCGACGTGGTCGACGCCTCAGGCGGACGCACGGATCTCTCCGGTGGCCCGCGCACGGCCGTTCGGCAGACCGAGTCTGTCGGCGAGATCGGCGAAGATGGATCGGGTCTCGGGGACGGCCTCGACGATCGGCAGTCCACGAGAGTACGCCTCGGCGATCCGGCGGTCGTCCGGGATCTCGGCGAGGATGTCGAGCTGCTCCGCCGCACAGTAGGCGTGCACCCGGTCGTCGCCGGCGCCGGACCGATTGATGACGACACCGCACGGCAGGTCGAGGGTTCTGACCGTCTCGACCGCGAGTCGGAGGTCATTGAGACCGAACGGTGTCGGTTCGGTGACGAGCACGACGGTGTCGGCTCCGCGAACGGCGGCGATCATCGTGCAAGAGGTGCCGGGTGGCGCGTCGACGAGCACGGTCGGGGCGTGTCGGGCGCGGGCCCGCACCTGTCGGATCAACGGCGGCACCAGCGCCTCGCCGACGTTCAATCGGCCCTGGATCAGCCGCACGTCGGACGCGGCGCTCTCCTCGATGACACCGATGCACCGGCTGGTCTCGGAGATCGCCCGCTCGGGGCAGAGCAGGGTGCAGGCGCCGCAGCCGTGGCACAGCTCGGGGAAGACCACCGCCCGGCTGCCGAGCACGGCAACCGCGTTGAACTGACAGACCCGGCTGCATTCGGCGCACAGCGTGCAGCGTTCGTGGTCGATCTCGGGCACCGGGATGCCGATCTCGACGCGAGCGTGCGGTTGCGCGCCGAGAAACAGGTGTGCGTTGGGCGCTTCGACGTCACAGTCGAGCAGGTGGACGTCATGGCCGACGGTCAGCGCCAGGTTGACTGCGACCGTGGTCTTTCCGGTGCCACCCTTGCCGGAGGCAATGGCGATGATCATCACCAGTGCCCGCCGACATCCGGCCCGTCGGATCGATCGAGCGAGCCCGACCGCAGCTGTTCGATGGCCTCGGCGACGGTCCCGGTCGCACCGGTGTAGACGTCGATCCCGGCGGCGAGCAGGCTCCGGTAGGCTTTCGGGCCACAGTGGCCCGTGACCAGGCAGTCGGCACCGAGACGGGACACGGCTTCCGCGGCCTGGATCCCGGCGCCCTGCATGGCGGCTACTCCGGCCTGGTTTTCTTGAACCTGGATCTCACCGCTCTCGGTGTCGACGAGGATAAACGCGGCGGCTCGTCCGAACCGCGGGTCGACGGCCGAATCCACACTCGCACCCGTCGCTGTCACCACAACCTTCATCTTTGTCCTCCGAGACTCGTCGCGCAGTCAGTCAGTCAGGTTGTCGGTCGAAGCGAGCTCGTCGAGGCGGGCGCGGATGCGGCCCAGCTCGTCATCGAGCTCGGCGGCGCGATGCTCCAGCCACCGACGCTCCGACAGTCGGTCGAAACCGGCCCCCCGGCTCGAGCCGACCGACGGCTCGCCGGCCCAGAACCGGTGGCGCCAGCCCAAGCCGCCGCCTGCGCCGCGCCCCGGGCGACGAAAGCCGCCGCCGGCGACGTGCGCCCATCCGGAACCGCGGCACGGTCCGCGGCCCCAGCCGGTCATTGCTCCCATACCCATCGGTCCGGTTCCGTCTCCACCCGGCATGGTCAATCCTCCCTGGCCTCTCGACGCGCCATCATGTCCTGGTGATGGGGCGAGCCCTCTCGGATCAGCGCCGACCCGCACTCCGGGCAGCGCTCGTCGAGACAGGGGACGCCCTGTCGGTGCGGGAACCTGCGGTTGCACTTGGGGCAGAGGCAGGCGCCCCCCGCACCCATGCCGCCGCCGCGGCCGCGACCGGCTCCGGGACCGCCCTGAGCGCCGCCGCGGCCCTGCCCGCTGCCACGACCTTGGCCGCCGCCGCGGCCCTGTCCGCTGCCACGACCTTGGCCGGCGGCGCGGATCTGGCCTGCGCCGGACCTCGGTCCGTCGATCGATTCGTTTCTGCTCATGTGCTTCCCCTTCCCGGGCGTGTTCCCACCCGGTGTCATTGATGGTGTCCGCAGCCGCCGCGGTCGCCGGAGTGGTGGCCGCAGTCGTGAAAGCTGTGGTCGTGGCACAGCTCGCCACTCGTCTCGAGCGTGCCGTCGACGTAGGCTCGAACCAGCATCTCCGGGTCGTCGCCGTCAGCGCCGGTCACCACGTCGATGCCGTAGGTGGAGAGCATCTGGGCCGCCCTCGGTCCCATCCCTCCAGCCAGGACGGCCTCGACGCCCTGCTGGCGGAGCCACGCCGGGAAGATCCCACGCCCATGCTCTGGTGGGGCCGCCAGCTGGTGCCCGGCGACCTCCTTGCGCTCGAAATCCACCGTGAAGATGGCGAACCTGTCGGCGCCGCCGAAGTGCGGGCTGAACTTCCCTTCGAACAACGGGACTGCAATGATCATCGGTTGCCTTTCCTTTCGCCTCGATGTCGACATCGGCAGCCGCGGCCGCGTCGACCGGCGGCGTCGTGCACCGGGCACGGCATCGGACGCTGCTCGCCGGTGATGACCGGCCCGTCGCCAATGACGAGGAGTCGTTCTTCGATGAGAGATCGGGCGACGATGGATCGCGCCCGGGCCAGAATCCGCGAGAAGGTGGGACGCGAGACGCCCATCCGCTCGGCCGCCGCCTCCTGGTAGAGGCCCTCGAGGTCGGCGAGCCGCAACGCCTCGAGCTCGTCGACACGGAGCGTCTCGACCTCGAGCTCGACCGAGGGGCGACCGACCGGTTTAAAGCCCCGGCGTTCGCCGATGCAACCGACTCTCCTGAGCTTCTCCGGTCGTCCCATTACGTCTCCCAATTACGAACATATGCTCAAAATGAGCGCCTGTCAAGCGATGGTTCGGGTGCCGTATTCACGCCGGCGCCGGCCGTCAGCCGGTGACGTCGAGCAGCTGTCAGACGTCGGCAAGAGTGTCGATGTCGTCGACACCTTTGTCCCGCCGCCAGCGGACCATGCGGGGAAAGCGCAGGGCGAGGCCGGCCTTGTGTCGGGACGAGGGCCGGATGCCCTCGACCGCGAGCTCGAAGACCAGCTCGGGCGTCACCGGCCGGACCGGACTGAAACGCCCGACGATGTTGCGCCGGACGAAGCGGTCGACGTCGCGGATCTCCGCGTCGGTCAGGCAACGAGGTCGCACGGTGCAAGCTTCCTGGGCGTGACGGTGTATAACCGTGGAATGCGTCGCCGCCACCTGATCGAGCTGCACGAGCAGCCCTGGTTTCCCGCCGTCTGGCGCGATCTGGTCACCGACTTTCTGTCGTTCTTCTTTCGGACGTTCCGGCCGTACAGGGTTGCCGCCCCGGTGCTCGCCGAGGCCCTCGAGCGATCGGGCAGCGACACCATCATCGACCTCTGCTCGGGGGCGGGGGCTCCGGTGCTGTCGCTGCTGCCGGCGCTCCGCGCGCTCGGCCGGTCCCCGCGGCGGGTGACCCTGACCGATCTCTACCCCAACCGAGATGCCTTCCGGGCCGTGGTGGCGGCGGGCGACGGGTCGGTGGCCGCGCTCGAGACCCCGGTGGACGCCGCCGACGTGCCGGCCGAGCTCGCCGGGTTTCGGACCCTGTTCACGTCCTTCCACCACTTCGCGCCCCCGGACGCGCGCGAGATCCTCGTCGACGCGCGGCGCAAGGGCGAGGGCATCGGCATCTTCGAGTTCACCGAGCGGAACCTCGTGCTGTGGCTCATCCCGGTGCTGATGATCCCGCTCGTGGTGGCCGTCTGCACGCCGTTCATCCGACCGTTGACGTGGCGTCGTCTGCTGTGGACCTACGTGGTGCCCGTGGTGCCGCTGGTCGCGGCGTGGGATGGGTTCGTGTCCAACCTGCGCAGCTACACCCGCGACGAGCTGCTCGAGCTCGCCGACGCCGGACGCTGCGACGACTATCGCTGGCGCACGGATCGCGTGCGGTCCCTCGGCCTGAGTTGCGTCACGTACCTCGTCGGCTGGCCAACGGAGGCGGAGCTCAGCCGGCCGCGGTGACCGCGATCGCGATCGCGATCACCCCGCGCAGCGTCCACGCGACGGTCCGGATCCAGTTGCTGCGAAGCAGCGCACGGTGGGCGGCCGGGTTGAAACCCTGGGACAGCCGGCGGTGCAGCGGGACCTGGAGGCCGAAGGTCGACAGCCACACGACGCCGACCAGCACCGCGCCGGCGATCAGCAGCGCGACGGACACGCCCTGCGGCCGGATCACGAGCAGCGCGATGGCGGTGGTCAGCTCGACGACCATCGGCACGACGACCAGGACGCTGATGCGGCGCGCGTGCTCGGTGTGGAAGGCGACGAAGCCGTCGCCCGGGACGCGGTCCATGAGCGGGTAGTGGAGCACCTGGATGACCCAGATCAATCCGGTGAGGTACAGCGTTGCCGCCAGATGGGCCCATATGACAAGCGTGGTCACGATGCCGGCCCGCGGAGGTCGTCGATGACGGCTCGTGCGGCGTCACGACCGGAGGCCATGGCACCGTTGATCGAGCCGTCGGCACGGTGGTCGCCGCAGACGTACAGCCCGCGGCCGAGCCTCGGTGAGGGACGATCCGGACGCGGGGGACGCTGGTCGGGCAGCGCGCGTTCGATGGCATAGGTGCGCAGGTGCCGCCAGCGGCTCACCGGTGCTCCGAACCAGCCTTCGAGCTGGCGGCGGACGTCGGCTTCGAGGGTGGCGTGGTTCGGGGTGCCGACGACCGTCACCGAGATCAGCGCCCGGCCGTCGGGCGCGGTGTCCGGCGCGACCTCGCTCATCACCACCAGGTTGTTGACCGGGCCCGCTCCGTCGTCGCCGTTCAGGACGAGCTTGGGGCCGGTCAGAGGCGGCTGGTCGGCCGCGAAGTAGAGACAGGTCACCCCGCGCCACTCGATCGGGGCAATCCCGTCGACCAGCCGGACGGCGGAATCGGCGTCGGTCGCGACCACGACCGCGTCGGCCACCAACCGCTCGCCGCCCGCGAGGTGCACACCATCGGGGGCGACGGCCTCGACGGTGACCCCTGAACGCAGCTCCGTCTGTTCGAGAGCCGCAGCGAGCTGGCGGGTGATCTCACCCATGCCGAGAGCCGGGACCGCGATGTCACCGGCGCTGAACATCTTGAAGATGAACTCGAGCTGCCGCTCCGAGGTCCGGAGCTCCGCGTCCAGGAAGACGCCGCCGAAGAACGGTCGGAAGAACGAGTCGATGATGCGATCGGAAAAGCCCTCGGCGCGCAGGCGCTCGAGGGTCGTGCGCTCCGGTCCGCCGGACTCGCGCCGCGGTTCGCGGCTGCGGACCCGGGAGCGGAACCGAGCCATGCGCAGTCCGTCGGCGATTGCGACGGTTCCCGTGGCAGTGGCCGCGATGCCGGTCAGGGGCCGACGCCAGGGGTCGGCGAGAGTGCGACGGCGACCGCGGCGCACGATCACCGCGCCGGGGAAGAACGGACGGAGCTGCAACGCGTCGTAGTCGAGCAGTCGCTGAGTCTCGGGGTAGGCGGTGAGCAGCACCTGGAAGCCGCGGTCGAGCCGGAACCCGTCTGCGATGTCGGTCTGGACGCGGCCGCCGACCCGGTCATCGCGCTCGATGACGGTGCAGACAAGCCCGGCTCGTTCGAGCTCGATCGCGCAGCTCAGGCCGGCGAGGCCGGCGCCGACGATGACCACTCCCGCATCCGACATCCGGTCCATTATGCCCGCGACGGCCGGGAAGGAAAGCCGAAGGGCAACGTGTTCGGCCTCGGGGAGGTAGCCATGCGAACAACCACGACGACGGTCATCGTCGGTGTCGTCCTGTCAACCATCACCATCGGCTGCGCCGACGCCGGATCGTCGTCCGACGAGACCGCGAAAGGGGAGACCATGAAGGCAGCCGCTGTCAGCGATGCCGGCCACGCCGTCGGCGTCATCGATCACACCGTGACCTCGATCGAGGGCGACACGATCGACCTCACCGGGTACCGCGGGCGACCCATGCTCATCGTCAACACCGCCTCGAAGTGCGGATACACCAAGCAGTACGACACGCTGCAGCAGCTCTACGAGCGATTCGCCGAGCGCGGTTTCGTGGTCATCGGTTTTCCGAGCAACGACTTCGGCAACCAGGAGCCCGGCACCGAGGAGGAGATCGCGTCGTTCTGTCGGCTCAACTATGGGGTGACCTTCCCGATGATGGCCAAGGTCCACACCAAGGGCCCGGAGCAGGCTTCGATCTACCGGACGCTGACGACCGAGACTGCGGAAGGCATCCGGGGCGAGATCGGCTGGAACTTCACCAAGTTCCTGGTCGACGGTGACGGTGTCGTGGTCCAGCGGTTCGAGCCGGCCGTCGACCCCATGTCGGACGAGGTGATCGCGGCGGTCGAGCGCCTGCTGGCGAGCGACAGCGAAGATGGGGCGTGAGGGCGTGACGGATCGGGCGTGCGCTGCAACGTCTCGACCGGCTCACGATTGACGGCTCACGCTGCACGATCCAGTCCGGGCGAGCTGTCGCGATCCGCCGTGGGAATAGTGCCGTGGCCGGGCGAGGTTGTCGCTGACATCCAGTTTCGATTTCTATGATGCGAATCGGCACCGCCCGGAGAATGATGATGAGCATGAGCATTGAAGGGCTCGACACCAACGGCAGGTTGCGGATGGCGCCCCGCGACCGAAGCGAACGTGACGCCAGCCTCGCCTGGAGGGATGCGGTCGACGCCCGACTCGCCGAGCTCATCCCCGCCGAGCACTGCCATCCGCGGGCGCTCCACCGGGCCATGCGCTTCAGCCTGCTCGCCGGCGGCAAGCGGATCCGCCCGGTGCTGACCATCCAGGTCGCGACCGATCTCGGTGCGGACGTCGCCGACGTTCTCGACGTCGCCTGTGCGGTCGAGATGGTGCACGCCGCGTCGCTCATTCTCGACGATCTGCCGTGCATGGACGACGCGTCACTTCGCCGCGGCCAGCCGGCCAACCACCGGGTGTTCGGCGAAGACACCGCGATCCTGGCCGCGACGGCGCTGCTCAACCGTGCGTTCGGGGTCATCGCCGAGTGCGATCACCTTCCGGCGGAGATCCGGCTCGATCTCACCCGGCTGCTTTCCGACGCGGTGGGAAGTGAAGGGATCATCGCCGGGCAGTTCTGCGATCTCCGCATCCGGCACGGTCGCGGCGACGAGGTCGCTGGTCTGACTGAGATGTACAGTCAGAAAACCGGCGCCCTGTTCGTCGCGGCGCTCGAGGCCGGAGCCCGGGTCGCACGCGTCGACGACGCGTGGATCGCTGCCGTGCGCGAGTACGGCGTCAACCTCGGGCTGGCGTTTCAGCTGCTCGACGACCTGCTGGATACGTTCGGCGCGGCCGACGACATCGGCAAGAACACGGGACAGGACGCCGACAAATCGACCCTCGCCTCGAAGCTCGGCGCCGAGGGCGCGCGCGACGAGGTCAACCGGTACGTCGAGTCGGCGGCGAGCGCGCTCGAGCCGCTCGGCCGCACCGGTGCCCCGTTGGCCGAGCTGGCCAGGCTGTATACCCGGAGCACCATGGAGCGTGTAGTCTTCTTCTGAGGACCGCATGCGCGACGCAGCAGCAGCAACCGACCAGGGCTCTCCTCCCGCATCAGGTGAGCGTGTACTCCGTGTTGTCGGAGCCCGCCGACGCTTCGGCGAGCGGAGCGCGCTCGACGGCGTCGATCTCGAGCTCGGCCGAGGGGAGATCTATGGTCTGCTCGGCCCGAACGGCGCCGGCAAGACGACGCTGGTCCGTGCGATCTCGGGACGTCTGCGTCTCGACGGGGGGCGGGTCGACGTGTGCGGTCTCGATCCCGCCGCCGATCCGGACGCCCGGCGACAGCTCGGTCTGGTCCCGCAGGAGATCGCGCTCTACGGCGACCTCACCGCGCGCGAGAAC
>JASFPU010000066.1:0-9810 GCA_050115855.1 Holophagae bacterium | reverse complement strand
GAGGGCTTCAGCGACGACTGGGTCGACGTCGACGCGACTCGGCGCTTCGCCACCTTCACCGATCTCCGCCCCGGTCAGTACGTGTTCAGCGTCCGCGGCGCGAACAGCGACGGCGTCTGGAACCCGGAACCGACCTCGCTCACGATCACGGTCGAGCCGCCGTTTTGGGAGACGTGGTGGTTTCGGCTGCTGGCGCTCGCCGCGGTCGGTGCGCTGGGCCTCGCCGTGTACCGGACCCGGTTGCGCAGCGTCCGGATGAAGACCGAGCTGACCGCCGCGCACGACGCCCAGCTGGCGATCATGCCGCAGGCCGCCCCTGACGTTCCGGGCATCGACATCGCCTGCGCGTGGATTCCGGCCTACGGTGTCGGCGGCGACTTCTACGACACCTTCTGGCTCGACGGCGAGCCGAAGAGACTGGGCGTCGTGGTCGCCGACGTCGCCGGCAAGGGCATGCGGGCGGCGATGAACGCGGTCATGTCGGACGGCATGGTGTTCTCCCGCGCCCGCCAGTCGGGGCTGGTCGAGGAGATCATGGACAACCTCAACCGGTCGATCTTCAACAAGGTGGGCCGGCGGATGTTCACGGCCCTCTGCCTGGTCGTGCTGAACCCGGAGACGCGGCGCCTCGAGTTCTCCAATGCCGGGCTGTGCGAGCCACTGCACCGCACCTCGAACGGAACCGAATATCTGTCATCCCCGGGGGATCATTTCCCGCTCGGCGTCCGCGAGAACGCAGCCTACGAGGCGACCACGGTCGACCTGGCGGACGGCGACGTCGTGGTCCTGTTCACCGACGGCGTGCCCGAAGCCCAGAACCGCGACGGCGAGCTCTACGGCTACGACGCCCCGAAGCGACTGCTGTCCGCTCTCGACACCGACGCCTGCACCACGGAGGAGATCCTCCAACGCCTCATCGACGACGTCACCGGCTTCCGCAACGGCGCTCAGCCCAGCGACGATATGGCCATCGTCGTGATCTCGGTCGGCGACTCAGGCCGTCGCGGCTGACGCGGATGACCGGAGTCAGTAGAGGGTTTCTCCCTCGCCGTAGTCCTTGATCAGCCGGTCGACGCGTTTGAGGATCTTGGCCCGGCGCCTCCACACGCCGCTGAGCTCATCCTTGTGCAGCCACGGTTCGAGGGTCTCCTCCATCTTGGTCTTGTCGAGTCCCTTCAGACCCTCGAAGAGCCGTCGGGAGACGCGGGACGAGTCGAGCCCGGTCAGGAGGTGGGGATCGGGGTCGAAGGCCATCGACGAGTCGACTTTGTGGATTTTGAGGTTCTGGTCGACGACCAGATTCCTCAGATCCGAGTAATCGAGGTCGGCGATGAGCTGCTGAAAGAGCTCGATCTCGTGCAGCTGATCCTTGTACTTCTCGGGGTTGGACGACTGGAGCCCGCGGTGACGACGCTCGGCCTCGGTCATCGAGCCCTCGACCCAGAAGCACAACGACCCCTTCGTCGAGTCGATCGTCCGTTCGACGCACGGCGGGACGATGTCCAGGCCGAGCAGGCGGCTGAGCTCGTAGGCGGCGATCTCGTGCCGGTACGAGTCCCTGGCCTTCGTGACCACGCGGCCGTCGGAGAAGCTGAACTCGTCATACCGCGTGTCCTCCTGCTTGAAGATCGCGCGGTAGGTCCGGCGGCCGTCGCTGAGGGTGACCCGGACCGGGCCGGTGATGGCCTGCTCGTCGAAGCGCTCGGCTTCGCCGACAACCTCGGCGTGGGTCAGAAACTCCACCGCCTCGTCGCCGGTCAGCGGCACACCCACCACCGAGCCCACAACGTCGAGCTCGTCCGCACCGACACTGGCCACCGACAGCAGAACGACGAGCAGCACTTTGACCAGGTTGTTCATCAAGCCCTTCCTTGACGCGCAGGATACCAGTTTCTTCGTAACCCTCGTCCGGGTGATCGGGGTCGGACCTGCAATCCGACGTCCTCGCCCGGTGTTGCGCATACCGGAAACGGAGGAAGCGATGATCAGATCGGACACCATCGCCATCGCCGTCCTGCTCGGCGCGGCGCTCGCCGTTCCGGCTGCGGCACAGGACGCGCCGGCGTACGCGATCGAACGGGTCAAGGACAACGTCTACCGGTTCACCGCCGGCCACCACCACTCGGTGTTCATGGTGACCGACGACGGGCTGTTCCTGACCGACCCGATCAGCGAGGCGGCGGCGACCCACCTGAAGACCGAGCTCGAGAGGCGTTTCGACGCGCCGATCCGGTACCTCGCCTACAGCCACAACCACGTCGACCACGTGCTCGGCGGCGAGGTGCTGGCCGGCACCGGCGTCACCGTCGTGGCGCACGAGTACGCGGCCGAGGACCTCGTCTGGACGCGCACGCCGACCGCACTCCCGGACCTCACCTTCCGCAACGAGCTGACCGTCCATCTGGGAGACAGCAGCGTCACGCTGCGCTACCACGGACCGAACAACGGCCGCGGCTCGGTCAGCATGCGGTTCGAGCCGGCGAACGTGCTGTTCGTCGTCGACTGGATCGTCGTCGGGCGGATGCCGTACCGTGACCTGCCGGGGTACGACATCCACGGCATGATCCGCTCCACCCGCGAGGTCCTGGCGGGCGAGCCGTTCGAGCTGTTTGTCGGCGGGCACGCGGAGACCGGGACGCGGGCGGACGTCGAGCGCTCCCTCGGCTACCTCGAGGCGCTGTACGACGCCGTCCGCGACGGCATGCTGGCCGGCGCGTCCCTCGCCACGCTGCAGGCCGAGATCACACTGCCCGAGTACGCCGACCTGCGAATGTACGAGGAGTGGCTGCCACTCAACGTCGCCGGCGTCCACCGCACACTCACCGACATGTCGTACTTCGACCGGCGCACCCGACCTCCGACACGCTGAGCGAGTGGCGCGATCTCAGCGGCTTTCGGTCACCATCGGGTTGGCCGGGTCCGCGGCCCACTCCTGCAGCGACGCCGTGTAGACCGCGACGTCGGTAAATCCCAGCCGTGTCATGGCGAAGGCGGTCGCCGACGCCGCGATCCCGCCGCCGCAGTAGGTGATCGCGCGGCCGCTTCGGTCGGCACCGAACAACGCCGCAAGCTCGTTATTCGACTTGTAACGACCCGTGTCGTCGAGCAACGCCGTCACCGGCACGTTGTCCGCCGTTGGGATGTGGCCGGGTCTCGCATACATCGTCATCTCGCCCCGGAAGTGCTCCTCGGGCATGGCGTCGATGAGCCGCACCGACTCGTCCCCGATGGCCGCGAGGACCTCGTCGCGGTCGGCGACCAGCTCGGGCCTCGGGGCCGGTGTGAGGACCCGCACCGGCTCGTCGGACGGCTCGGTCGACAGCGGCCGTCCCTCGGCCTTCCACGCCGCCAGACCGCCGTCGAGCACCGCGGCCCGGTCGAAGCCGACCCAGCGCAGCATCCACCAGACCCGTGCGGCCCAGGCGGACATGCTCGCGTCATAGAGCACCACACGGGTGTCGTCACCGACGCCCAGCCTGCCCATGGCGTCGGCGAAGGCTTGCGGGCTCGGCAGGGCGTACTTGCTGGTGCTGTCGGCGTCGGCAAGCTCGCCCATGAGATCGGCAAAGCCGGCGGTTGGTATGTGTCCAACCCGGTAGCCGGCCCGCCCACTCTCGATCACCAGCCCGCCATCCTCACCCTGGCGCACGGTGACCGTGCAGTCGAGAACCACCAGGTCGGGGTCGTTGAGGTGATCCGCCAGCCACTCGGTGGTGACCAACGAATCCGGCAGCGAGGTGACCTCGGCCTTCGCCTGGGGCAGCGGTGTTGCTGGGTGTCGGCCCGAGCTGGCACACGCGGCCGCGGCCGCGACCACCGCGATCAGAGTCAGAGCTCTCGTCGACCTGTCGAAAACGTGCATGGTGCCTCCCGGTGTCCATAGAATACGCGGTCGCGACGGTGCGGTTCACCGCCGGGATCGGCACCGCGACGTGAGGCACTCCCACTCTTCTTCGCTCTTCTCTCGTGCGAGCGACGCGAGTCGGACGTTCGGTTGACGCTCGGAGAGCGGAAACCTGAAGGCCCCCGGAGCCGGCGTCAACACCGTCCCGACCCCATCACCTCGATCAGCGCCACACCGCCGTCGCCGACCGGTGGGGTCAGCTGCCGGCGAATCGCGTCGCGGGGTCGTAGCTGCGGCCGTCGTCGTGGCACGCGTCGCACCGCGCCCTGGAGCCCGGCCCGTCGACGTGGCACGACTCGCAGTCGGCTTCGCCGTGCAGCTCACCCAATGCGACCCCGGTCACCCGGTGGTCGAAGCGCTCCGCCGGCCACCCCGACGGGTGGCAGTTGGTGCAGGCGCGGTCGAGCCTGCGGTAGCCGTTGCCGTATCCGTGGCACGCGCGACAAGCCAGGGACGCGTGGTAGCGCTTCAGCCGCCAGCCGGTCTCGGCGTGGTTGAACAGCGCCTCGGGATCGCGGCCGTGGCAGTCGCCGCACCGCTGCCCGTCGTGGCACCGGTAGCAGGTCTCGTGCAGGCTCGACTGGCCCGAGTCCCGCATCGGGTGCGGCGCCTCGCCGCCCTGGATGTGACAGCGCGAGCAACGCTGTTGCTTGTGGCACTCGGTGCAGTCGCGTTCGTACAGCTCGCTGTGGCGGCGGTGGTGGAACGGCACGGGCTCGGCGGCACCGTCGGCCGGCGCGAAGACAATGAGATCGCTCAGCTCGAGGTGCTCGTAGTGGCTTTCGACGCAGACCTCCGTCGCGGTGCCGTGCAGCGCACCCCCCTCCTTCTTCTCGTGGCAGACGCTGCAGGCGGTGTCCCGGTCCCACTCCTCGTGGCAGTGCAGGCAGCCGCGGTGGTAGGCCCCCTTGAGGCCCGGCTGCGCCAGATCCTCGTGGACGATCTCGACGGGGTGGCAGTCCCGGCACGCCGGGTGGACGGTGTCGGGCGGCGTGTAGTGGTGGCACGTCTCGCAGCCCCCGGACATCTCCGACATCTCCGCGTGGGCGCGGTGGTTGAATCGCACCGGGACGTAGAGGTCCTCGAGGTCGTCGAGAATCACGACCTCGGGTCCCAGGTCCGGGGACAGGGCGGCCGCTTCCTGGTGGCGACGACACGGCCGTAGACACGGGTCGGACCGGCTCGGACTCGCGCAGGTGTGGCACGGCGAGCAGTGGTCGTCCTGGTTGGCGCCGGTCGGATCACCGGCTCGCGCAGGCGCCGCCGACGCGAGCATCCACGCCGCGGACACGGCCAGCATCGCCGCCGTTCGGATCGGGGCCATGTCAGCTCCCTCCCCCACCGCCCGTCGGTCCGGCGGCGTCCGCACGGGCCGGTGCGTGGCCGTCGGCCGGCAGAATCGGGAAGATCATCACCAGCACCCGGTAGGCGAGAATCAATCCGGCAGCCAACCCGACGGTGACCGCGACCTCGAAGATGCTCGGGACGTACGGGCGGGCGGCGTACGGCGGGGTGTAGGCGACCAGGAACACGTTGATCCGGTTGATCACCACGCCGAAGATCACGAGCGCCGAGGCGGTCAGCAGCAGCGACGGGCTGCGCCTCACCTGGACCGACATCAGCATCAGCAGCGGGGCCACCACCCCGGCGCCGATCTCGAGCACGAAGAACAGCGGCGCCGCACCGCCGTCGAGGAGGTGGTGGGCCGCCCCGCGCACGGCGAGGTCGATGACCTTGGCCGACAGGTAGACGAAGAGCAGCAGCGGCAGGAACCTCGCCACTCCCGACAGCACCGGCATCTCGGGCGGACGCCGGAACGCGCGCGCCGAGACCAACGACTCGAAGATCACCATGGCGTAACCGACCGCGATCGCGGACAGCAGGAAGAGCAGCGGCAGCACGGGCGTCCACCACAGCGGGCTCATCTTCGACCGCGCGACGACCATCAGCGAGCCGAGTGACGACTGGTGCAGCGTCGACAGCACGACGCCGAGCAGGATGAAGATCCACAACACGTGGCCGAGCGTGCGGTCGAGGGCTGTGAGCACCGCCTCGACGGGCGCGTCGAGCACCCGCAGGACGCCGGGCAGCGCCACCCGACCGCTGAAGCGTTCGACCACGATCGGGAGGAACTCGATGTACAGCACGGTGAGGTAGGCCATGACGCACATGCCGACCTCGAACAGGACCGAGTGCCCGGACCACATCGACGGCAGGATCGGGTGCCAGACGTTGTAGTACCGCCCGAGATCGAAGAGCAGCCCGATCACGGCGAAGGTGTAGCCGAGCAGCGCGGTGAGCAGCGCCGGCCGGACCAGCGTCTCGTACCGGCCCTGGTGGAAGATGTGCACCAGCGCCGCGGTCGTGAAGCCGCCGGCGGCCAGGGCGACGCCGGTCGCGACGTCGATGGCGATCCAGATGCCCCAGGGGTACTGGTTGCTGAGGTGGGTGACCGAGCTGAGACCGTACGTGAAGCGGACCGCGGCGACCGCGAGACCGGCGGCGAGCAGACCGACCAGCACGAGCACACCGGGCGTGAAGAACGGCTGACGCACCGGAGCGGCGCGGTGGCTCGTCACGGCCCCTCCCCGGCCTCGTCGTCGGCCACGTCCTGCTCCGGACCGAGCATGTGCATGACCCCGCCGAGCACCGTGAACAGCGCGATCGGCGGCAGGAAGAGCTTGAACACGCCGTGCTGGATGCTCTCGGTGACCTGCGACGGCGGGCGGCTATCCAGGGTCGGGAAGCCGAGCTCGCTGAACGGCACGCTCGACAGGTAGAGCCAGCTCGTCCCGCCGACCTCGTGCTCGCCGTAGACGTGGTCCACGTACCGGCCGTCGCCCTCGTCGATGAGCCGGTGGGCGACCTCGAGCAGCTCGCTCCGGCGGCCGAACGACAGGGCCTGGGGCGGGCAGATGTCGACACAGGCCGGGACCTTCCCCTCCTTCGACACCCGGGTGGAGCAGAAGGTGCACTTGCGTACCTGCGGCGTCGTCGGGTTGGAGTACTCGTACGCGGGAACCTGGAACGGGCACGACACCATGCAGTACCGGCAGCCCATGCAGCGCGACGGGTCGTAGGTGACCGCACCGTCCTCGTGCTTGGTGAACGCCGACACGATGCAGGCCGAGGCGCAGGTCGGCACGTCGCAGTGCATGCACTGAATCTTGACGTAGATCGGCCGGTCGGAGCCCTCGAAGCGGTTGACGACTGTCAGGTGGCCGGCATCCGGCCGGCGCACGGCGGCGAACACGTCCTTGTTCTCGAAGCTCTCGAGAGGCTCCACCGGAAGGCCGCTCGCCTGGTTGCAGGCCCACTCGCACTTGCGGCAGCCGATGCAGCTGGTGGTGTCGACGAGGACGGCGAAGGGGTCGTTCTCGGGGGCGGTCGCCTCGCGACCCTCGGCCCGACCCGCTGCCGCGCTGCCGCAAGCGGCGCAGCCGAGCCACCGCACGAGCTCTCTTCGGTCCAGCGCCATGATCCCCCTTCCCCCCAGAGGACAGGCAACACGCCGCGGCAGGCCCGAGCCGTCGCCCGGCGTCAGCCGATCAGGCGGGCGCTCGCTCGCCTGCGGAGGCGGCGCATCGGTGTTCCCAGGACCTGTATTCAGTATAGTGCCGGAATCCGAGCTCTGCCACCGTCCGTGGAGGGCCGGCGCCCCGCCGGCCGAACCCCTCGCTCGTCATCCGCGTCCCGCCGCCGTCGCCGGCGGGACCAGCGTGGGCGCTGTCACTGATTCCCCGCTCGGAACCTGAGACTATCGAGATGCGAGGGAGCCATCTCGCAGCGAACGGTCGGGCGGTGTCGTCGATCGAACCGCACCGGCGTGGAGGGCAGTTTGGGTACCGACCGAGTCACCCGAGCTCGTATTGCCGCCATGACGGCGGCGGAGGCCGCATTCGAACGGAACGCCCGCGATCCGTTCGCCGAGCTCGAGCAGGCCAGCACCGCCGCGGCGCAGGCGGTCGACGCCGATCCCGAGGCCGTGTACCGGATTGCCGACGAGCTCGTGTTGCGGGTTTTCCGGGCCAAGCTCAGCGAACCGAACTCGTTGCAGTTCCTGTGCCCCTCGTGCGGCGCTCCGTTGCCCGACAACCGACCGGCCTGCAGACGGTGCAAGCCCAACTTCCCGTCCGACGAGGGACCGTAGCCGCCATCGCCGCAGAGGCGGCCGCCGCAGACCGACAGCGCCGTCCCGATCGCCAACCCCACGCCAGCCCGTCATCGGGGCAGAGCTTCGGACATGCCGATACGGCGATCACCCGGGTCAGCGTTGCCTTCGATCCGGCGGGCGCGCCGATGAAACCGTTTCGCCCGGGCGGTCTCAGCCGGCCTGTCGTGCGCGCCTCCGGCCGGATCGTCTCCGGCGAGGTGCGACGGCCCCGGAGTCGGCCTCAGCACCGCGGCGCCGTCCTGCCGCGCGTCCGGCACGGTGCGCGGCGAGCCGCTCCGACACGGGCACCTCGAAGCGGCCGTTCGGCCGCGCGCCGTAGTCGAAGCCGTCCAGCGTGCGCCGCTCGATCCGCCGCCCCACCGCGCGCTCGATGGCGGTGATCCTCTCCCGCTCCTCCGGCGACGCGAAGGTCAGCGCGTCGCCCAGCTTGCCGGCGCGGGCGGTCCGGCCGACCCGGTGGATGTAGTCCTCCGGCGCGACCGGGACGTCGAAGTTGATGACGTGCGGCAGCGCTTCGACATCGATCCCTCGGGCCGCGATGTCGGTCGCCACCAGGACCCTGATCCGCCCGTGCTTGAAGGACTCGAGCGCCTTCTCACGCTGCGGTTGGCTGCGGTTGCCGTGGATCCGCTCGCACTCGATGCCGGCTCGGGTCAGCTTCTGCCACAGCCGGTTCGCGCGGTGCTTGGTGCGAGTGAAGACGAGCGCGGTCTGGACGTCTCCGCTCCCGAGCATCGTCTTCAGCAGATCGGTCTTCAGGTGCTCGGGAACCGGGAGGATCGCCTGACTGATGCCGACCGCCGGTTTCGACGAGCGCTCGATGTCGATGCGGACCGGGTCGGTCAGCAGGTTCCGGCTGAGCTCGACGATCGGCGCCGGCATCGTGGCCGAAAACAGCATCGTCTGGCGCCGGCGCGGCAGTCGGGCGAGGATCCGCCGGACATCGGGGAGGAAGCCCATGTCGAGCATCCGGTCGGCCTCGTCGACGACGAGGAACTCGAGATCGGAGAAGCTCGCCCACGGGTGCTGCATGTGGTCGAGCAGCCTGCCGGGCGTGGCGACGACGACGTCGACGCCCGCTTTCAGCGCGCGCTCCTGCGCCGCCGGCTTGACGCCGCCGAAGACGGTCGCTGACGTCACCGGTGTGTGCCGCGCGAGCGCCTCGACGTGGTCGTGGATCTGCGATGCGAGCTCGCGGGTCGGCGTCAGAATGAGCACCCGCGTCCGGCCGCACCGGGTGCCGGCCATTCGCTGCAGCAGCGGCAGCACGAAGGCGGCGGTCTTGCCCGAGCCGGTCATGGCGCAGGCGATGACGTCCCGACCCTCGAGGGCCGGCGGGATCGAGTCCCGCTGGATCGGGGTCGGCTCGGTGAAGCCGAGATCGCGGATCCCGCGTTGGATCGCGGGGTGGAAGTTCATTTCTTCGAATTTCAAAAGGACACTTTCTTTCTGCGGACGCACACCCGCCGAAGCGGCTCGTCCGCGGTCGTCATTTCCGGCTTGAGTTGTGCTGGGAACGAGAGGCTTGCCGGGGAGGCTGTCGTTCGGGCCGATGGGCCCTACAAAATGTATCGTGAGCGCCGAGTCGGCGGGAACCGGTCAGCGCTGACGAGACACCATCTCACATTTCGCCCGGAAGCACAAGCTCGAGCCGCACGACTCGATCGGCTCGGTCGCCGAAATTCGATGCGCGAAATCCACGACACCGCCGCGCCGGCACGCCTACCCTACG
>JASFPU010000065.1:0-9818 GCA_050115855.1 Holophagae bacterium | reverse complement strand
CTCCGTGCGGCGCGAGGTCGATCTCGAGGCGGGAGGGCTCATCGGCGGCGGCGCACACCGAGAGTGTCGCCGCGGCGAGCAGCACCCCGCCGACGGCGGTGAGCGCCTTGAGCAGAGTGCGACGCGCTGCCTGCTCCGACGCCCTCACGCCCGGCTCATCCGATGCGCACGATCGAACGCCGACGCTGCAATTCGTGCCCTCTCCACTGCTTCGAAGTCATCGCCCGCCTATAATCGGGGGTGATGCGATGGTAGCACGCCAGACTGACCCCCCCGAGGTGCCGGGCACCGATCCGCTGCCGGACGATCTGCCGGTCGCCGCGATCACGGTGGATCCCGCCGGCGATCGCATCATCCAGGCCAACGCGGCGGCCGGTCTGCTGGTCGGCACGTCGCCGGAGAGCCTCCTCGTCCCACCGCTGAGCAGCACATTGACCGGTGACAACGGGGACGCCGAGATCACCGTCGGTGATCGGACCGTGGCGGTGTCCGTCATCGGACCTGACGGCTGGCGCGACGCCGACGGACCCGTCACGCTGGTGCTGCTCGACCGCCTCCAGCTCACCCTCGCGGCGATCGACGACGATCGGCTCCGCGATGAGTGCCAGGAGCTGCGGCAGCAGCTCGCCCAGGCCCGCACCCGCCAGGAGAGGCTGGTCTCGGTCTGGGCGCACGAGCTCAAAACACCGCTCACCATCGTCCAGAGCTACCTCGAGATCCTGACCGGCGACCTCGACGAGGGGCTGTCCGAGGAGCAGCTCTCCTTCCTCACGATCACCAAGGACAGCGTGCTGCGCTTGCGCCGGCTCGTGCTCGACCTGGTCGACCTGCTGGCGCTGCGCAGCGGCCACCTGAGCATCGAAACCGCCACGGTCGACGTCGCCCGCCTACTCGACGACATTACCGACGAGATGCAGCCGCTCGCGGACGAGGCCGAGGTCGAGCTCGTCCACGAGCGCCCGGCGATCCGCGTCGCCATCCGCGCCGACGAGGATCGGGTCCGTCAGATCGTCCGCAACCTGCTCGACAACGCCTTCAAGTTCACACCGCCCGGCGGCCGGGTCACGGTTCGGACCCGCGTCGAGACAAGCTGGGTGACGATCGACGTCGTCGACAACGGTGCCGGCATTCCCGCCGACGCGCTGCCCAAGATCTTCGAGGAGTTCGTCCAGCTGCCGCCCTCCGGCGTTCGCCGCCGACAGCGCGGCTCCGGCCTCGGTCTCGCCATCAGCCAGCAGATCGCGGTCGCCCACGGCGGCGCGATCGAGGTCGAGAGCGAGGTCGGCTCCGGATCCGTCTTTTCGGTGCGGCTGCCCCGGGAGCACAATGTCGATAGTTCTTAATTCTTAATTTTGAATTATGAATTATGAATTATGAATCTAGATCTGAAAACCTGAAATTGAGAATTGAGAACTAAGAATTGCGTCGTTTGCCGGCGGGTGAGTCGGGGTGTGGAGAGCGGAAGAGGTTGTACTTGAAGATGCAGAAGAGGGCGCGAACTCCGTCTCTCCATCCGATCTTTTTCCCCTCCTCATACGTCCGGCCGAAGTACGAAATCGGGACCTCGTAAATCCGCCACTTTCCCTTGGCAACCTTGGCCGTAATTTCCGGCTCGAATCCGAATCTGTTCTCTTCGATCTCTAGCGTCTCAGCTACTTTACGGTGTAAAGCCTTGTAACACACTTCCATATCAGTCAAGTTGATATTCGTCGCCATATTGCTCAACAAAGTGAGAAAACGGTTGCCGATCTGATGCCAGTAGTAAAGAACCCTGTGTGGACCTGAGCTCAGAAAACGGCTGCCGAAAACGACGTCGGCAATGTCGTCCCGAATCAGACGAGTCAGTGATGGAATCTCAGCCGGGTCGTACTCGAGATCTGCATCCTGAACGATCACGATATCTCCGGTCGATTTCGTCATCGCGGTCCTGAGGGCGGCGCCTTTTCCCTGGTTGACGTCGTGCCGAAACACCTTGACCTCGGGATGCGCCTCGGCGATCTGCTGCGCGACCTGGAAGCTCGAATCGGTCGAACGATCGTCGACCATCACCAGCTCGACCTCGTCAACGCCGTAGTCGACCGCCAGCACCCGTCGGGTGAGCTCATCGAGGGTCTCCGCCTCGTTGTACACCGGAATGAGAATGGAGAGCTTCATCACCGTTCGCTGCCGAGGATAGCGCATCCGGTGGTGTATGCTGACCAGCCGTGACCGCCCTGGACATCTTTAGCGAACGGCTGCCGGGCTTCCTGGACGAGCTCCGGGAGCTGGTGGCCATCGAGACTCCGACCGGCAACGCCCCAGCGGTCGAGCGGGCGGTCGACTGGCTCGAGCCCCGTCTCGCCGAGGTCGCGGACACCAGCCGGCAGCTCCTGCCAGGCTACGGACCTGTGCTGCGCGCCCGGCGCCCGGGCACCGACCGGCGGGTCATGCTGGTCGGCCACATCGACACCGTCTGGCCGGTCGGCTCGTGGACCGAGCTGTGGCGCCGGTCGGACAGTCGTGTGTTCGCTCCGGGGGTCTACGACATGAAGGGCGGCCTGCTGTTCATCGTCGAGCTGCTGCGGTGGCTTGACCGCAGCGGCGCCGACCACCCGACGCTCGACATCGTCATCAACCCGGACGAGGAGATCGGATCGCTGGGTTCGCGCGGCATCATCAGCGAGGTGGCGGCGGCCAACGACCTCGCGCTGGTGCTCGAGCCGACCACGATCGACGGCGTGATCAAGCTCGCCCGCAAGGGGTCGGGAGAGTACCGACTGACCATTCACGGCCACGCCGCCCACCAGGGCGTCGAGCCCGAGCGAGGCGTCAACGCCGTGGTCGAGGCCGCGCTCCAGATCGCGCGGATGCTCGAGCTCGCCGATCCCGAGGCCGGAACGACGGTCGGCCCGAACGTGATCCACGCTGGCACCGCGAGCAACGTGGTGCCCGACCGCGCCGAGCTGCTGATCGACGTCCGCGCCTGGACGGTGGGCGAGCAGCGCCGCCTCGACCGGGGTCTCGCCGAGCTGCGGCCGATGTTGAGCGGATCGCGGATCGAGCTCGACGGCGGTTGGAACCGCCCGCCCATGGAGGCGTGCGCCGAGTCGATCGCGATCTTCGAGCGGGCGAAGGCGATCGGCGCCGGGCTCGGTCTCGATCTGCAGTGGGTGCGCTGGGGCGGGTCGTCGGACGCCAACCTGACCGCCGCGGCGGGCACGCCAACACTCGACGGCTTGGGTCCGGTCGGCGCCGACTCGCACCAGCCCACCGAGTCGATCGTCGTCGACGCGATGCCGGCCCGGCTGGCGCTGCTCGCCGAGCTCGTCACCTCGCTTAGCGGGTTCGAGTCGTAGGGTGGGCCTGGGCCCACCGTCCCGGACGACGAACCGCGCGACACCGTCCCGGACCTCCGACCCGCCAATCTTCTGATGCGAAGGAACTTAATACTCAAAACTCAAAACTCAAGACTCCGCCGCGGGTCTGTCATACTCCCCCGGCACACCTGGGAGGTGATCCATGGCAGACACGGTCGTCATCGTCGGAGCGATCCGCACCCCGGTCGGCGCGATCGGCGGCGGCCTGGCGCCGCTCCAGGCGCGCGAGCTCGCCACCATCGCCATCACGGCGCTGCTCGGAACGAGCGGTGTCGACCCCGAGCTGGTCGAGTACACCTGCATGGGCTGGGTCATGCAGGACCCGCGCTCCCCCAACCTGGCCAAGACCGCCGCCGAGTACGCCGGCGTGCCGAGCTCGTCGCCCGGCACCACGTTCCACGAGAACTGCGCCTCCGCCGGTGCCGCGATCCACAGCCTGGCCCGCCGGATCCGGCTCGACGAGGTGGCGCTCGGCGTCGCCGGCGGCGTCGAGTCGATGTCGAACGTGCCGCGCTACCTGTACACGGGACGCCTCAAGGGCCAGCTGTACGGCGACATGACCCTGGTCGACGGCCTGTTCGGCGCGCTGACCGACGTCAATGTGGGCGACGGCGAGCTCATGGGCCTGCTCACCGAGCGGCTCGCCGAGCGCTACGGCGTCAGCCGAGCCGAGCAGGACGAGATCGCTCACGCGAGCCACCACAACGCGCTCGCGGCGTGGGACGGCGGCTTCTTCGACGACTACGTGATCCCCGTCGAGGTGCCTCAGCGCCGCGGCGAGCCGGTGGTCGTCGCCCGGGACGAGGGGCCGCGGCCGCTGTCGATGGACGACCTCGCCAATGCCCGGCCCTACTTCAAGCCGGACGGCGGCACGATCACCGCGCTCAACGCGTCGAGCCTCAACGACGGCGCGGCGGTGGTGCTGCTGGCCAGCGCCGGGCGCGCCGCCGAGCTCGGCCTCGAGCCGCTCGCCGAGCTCGATGCTTGGTTCAACCTCGGCGTCGACCCCGAGTACATGGGCGAGGGCGCCTTCAAGGTCGTGCCGCCGCTTCTGGGTCGCGCGGGACTCGACCTCGGCGACATCGACTTCCTCGAGCTCAACGAGGCCTTCGCCGCGGTGCTCGGCGGCGCCTTCAAGGATCTGCCCGAGCTCGACCGGGCGAAGACCAACCAGTGGGGCAGCGGCATCTCGCTCGGCCACCCGGTCGGCTGCACCGGCGCGCGGCAGATCGTCGACATGATCCACCAGCTGCACCGGCGGGGCGGCCGGATCGGCCTCACCAGCCGCTGCGTCGGAGGCGGGATCGGCAGCGGCGAGGTCGTGCGGCTGCCGTAGTCGGCGCCGCCGCCGTCACCGGACCTGCTGGCCCTCCGGCCACTGCAAAAACGACCCGTCGGTGAACACGATGTCGGCCTCGAAGCGGTTGGTCGGGCCGTCGGTGTAGGGCAGGGTCGAGCTGCCGTCGGCCCCGAACGAGATCACCGTGTAGTGGTGCCCGTCCGATTCGTAGTAGATCGGCTCGCGCCAACCGTCGACGTGGTTGAATCTGCGGATGTAGATGGTGAGATCCTCACCGAGATCGGCCACTGTCCCGGAATCGACCAGCGGGTAGAAGGAGTGGTCATTCTGGTACGCCTCGATGCCCTCGCTGATCATGCGGATGTCGGCCACCGTCCGGCTCTGCCGCGACCGTTGGATCGCGCCGATCAAATCGGGAATGGCAACGGCGACGAGGATTCCGATGACCGCGACGACGATCAGCAGCTCGATGATCGTGAACCCGGCCTGGTGTGCGGGGCCTGTCTCGCGTTTCATGGGGCTCTCTCGATGCAAACCAGGTGCCACTCTGTGTGAAACCTGTCATCCCGAGTGTGTGAGTCCGACCACCGGAGTTTTCTGTCATTCCGAGCGACGGAGTCCGACGACCGAGCCGAGGAATCCCCAACGGGTTCCGAGTGCGTTGCTCGGCTCATCGTCGCTCCGAGGCTCGGGGGATCTCTCGACTCGCTCCGCTCGCTCGAGATGACACGAAGGGAGGCTCCGCTCGCTCGGATTGACAGAACACCCGTGCCGGCCTCCACGCTTGCCCGACGACCCACCGTGTGGTAGATTTTTCTCCCGCCTGAGCGGGAATAACTCAGTTGGTAGAGTGTCAGCTTCCCAAGCTGAACGTCGCGGGTTCGAGTCCCGTTTCCCGCTCCATACAACCACCTCGGCGGCAGGGAGTCCCATGGGCATCTTCGGACGAGACGAGCAGACCGAGAACGGCACGACCGCACCCGCCGAGCGTCCGAACCGGCCGAAGCACATCGCGGCGTCGAGCGCCCCTTCGACCGTGATCGCGACCTCGTCCCACATCGACGGCGAGATCAAGGGGTCGGGCGACATCCGGATCGAGGGCGGGCTGACCGGACGGATCGACAGCACCGCCTCGGTCCTCATCGCCGAGACCGGCCGCGTCGAAGCGGAGATCAAGGCCGAGACCGTGATCGTCGCCGGCAATGTCAGCGGCAACATCCAGGCCGACCAGAAGATCGAGCTGACGCCGACGGCCGAGATGATCGGCGATCTCGCCGCGCCCCGGATCCTGATCCAGGAGGGCGCGACCTTCGAGGGCGAGGTCGTCATGTCCGGCAAGAAGGGCTCCGCCAAGCCCGCCACCCCGGCCAAAAAGGACGCGGACGAGGAGAAGGACGACACGAAAGACAACGACGCCACAAAGGACAAGGCCGACTCGTAGCCTGGGCCTCGGCCCACCGTTCCGGCCGTCAAACCGTGTCACCGCGATCCGGCACGCCCACCGCCTGATTCCCCGGGCCGGTTGACTCACGACCGCGCTTTCGACGACCATGGTGACGTCATGAACAGCTCGACGACCACCGGCCGGCAGCGCCCGGCACGCGCCTCGTGGATCGGGCTCCTCATCGCCATCGGACTGTGCCTGCTCATCGTGCTGCGGGTCCTGGCGCCGTTCGCCTCGGTGCTCCTGCTCGCGGTGGTCGCCGCTGGGCTGATCTACGCGCCGTACCTGAAGCTGGTCGATCTGATGCGCGGCCACCGGAGGTTGGCGGCCGTCGTGGTCTGCGTCCTGCTGCTCGTCGTCGTGCTGGTCCCGCTGTACATCATCGCCCTCGACGTGTCCGACGAGGCGGTCGGTTTCTACGAGCTGTCGACCACCGAGCTCAACCGGCGCGGCGTGCTCGCCAAGCTGCAGCGCAACGAGGAGCGCATCGAGCAGATCAACGCATTCCTCAAGCCATTCGGCGTCGTGCTGACGGCAGAGAACCTGTCCGACTGGCTGACCACCGTCGGCGTCCGGCTCGGCTCCTTCTTCTACACGCAGGGGGTCTCGGTCGCCGCAGGGCTGGTCCGATTCGTATTCGGCTTCATCTTCTGGGTGCTGGTGCTCTTCTACCTGCTGGTCGACGGCGAGACGGCCCGCCGGTGGTTCTTCGACACGATTCCGATTCCCACCGACGAGCAGTTGCTCCTGTCCCGCCGATTCATGGACATGGCGGCATCGCTGGTGATCGGCAACGGCCTCGCCGGCATCATCCAGGGGATCGCCGGCGGCATCGTGTTCGCGGCGGCCGGGCTGCCCGGACCGCTGCTGTGGGGCGCCGTCATGGGGGTTCTCGCCTTTATCCCGGTGATCGGGATCTCGCTCGTCTTCATCCCGGCGTCGCTCATCCTGCTGATCGCCGGCGAGCCCGGCAAGGCGATCGCGATTCTCGTGCCGCTCGCGGTCATCGCCAGCATCGTCGAGTACTGGCTCAAACCGATGCTGGTCGGCCGCCGCGGCCAGATGCACACCCTGCTCGTCTTCCTCGCTCTGATCGGCGGGCTCGCCGCCTACGGCGCGATGGGCATCCTCATCGGCCCGCTGATCATGACCGCGTTCCTGACGCTGGTCAGCATCTTCCGCGACCGCTACCGGCCGTGGCTCGGCATCGAAGGTTCCGGCCCAGCGCCTGCGCCGGCCGCCGAGGTGGCCTCCGGCAGCGAGGACGCGCCCTCTCGCCCCTGAGATGTCGGCCCTGATGGGACACGGACGTCACGGATGCACACGAGCGCGCTCGAGGACATACCAACCGCCTGAGCTCACGCTTTGCGCGTGTCGAGCAGGAAGGTCGCCAGCTCGCCGATGAACGCATCGACGTCCGCAACCGCGACGTCGTCCTCGACCTCGAAGCTGTCGACCAGCCTCGCCACCAGCTCGTCGCGGCTGTCGACGCCCTCGCCCAACGCCTCGACCAGGAACATCCCGGTCTCGTTGAGGGTGAAGACCTGCAGCGTGTCGACATCGAGGATCACGCCGGTCCCGTCGACCAGCTTGGTCGTGGTCAGCTCGTCATCAGCCAGCATCGCGGCCAGCTTCGCGGTGTCGCTCACGGGCGGCTCCTCTCTCGACCCATTGTAGGGCCGGCGCCCCCCCGTATGCGTCATCCTGATCTGCAACACCCGCCTCACCCCCGACGATCTTGACGGTGGGCTCAAGCCCAAAACGTGCCAGATTCATACATTTATCACGGAAGATACCACCGTGCAGGATTGACGCGCGTACCCTGCCGGAGTGACCGATCCCGCCATCTGCACGCCGGGCCGGACCGGATCCAGCGGATCGGACGCGGGCACATTCTATGCACAAGTACTTTCCAGGCTCCGGGCACGAGTCTCAGAGCCGGGAGGACCACAATGTGACGTGACCAAGACGACGGCATCAGATGACGTCAACAACCACGGCCGTGATCAGGGGCGACGGAGATCCCCCCCTCCTCGCGGCGCTCGGAGTCGGACGGCGGTCTCCTCGTGAAGAGCCGGGCCTCTGGAGTTGGCCGGCAAAGGAGTAGGCCATGAACAAGCGTCTCGTGATTTCCGTAGCGATGGTGTTCGGTGTGTTGGTGGTCGCCTCGAGCATGGCGAGCGCGGCGGATCCCGTCATCGTGAAGGTGCCTTTCAGCTTCGTGGTGCGCGACATCACGATGCCTGCGGGTCGCTACGAAATCCGCGCGATCGGCAACGAGGACGAGCAGATCCAGGTTCAGAGCCTCGACGTCGAAAAAGAGGCTGTCACCGTCGTGATCACCCGCACGGCCCAGACAGGGCTCAAGGAGCCCGAGGTCGTGTTCGACACGGCTGGCGGAACACACGTCCTGTCAGAGATCCGTGAGCCGGGGATCGACGGCTACCTGGTGCACGCCACCAAGGGCCCTCATACCAAGGAGCGGATCAAGGCCGAGGTGAAGACGGCCCACGCCGGGAAGAGAATGTAGCAGCCTCCGCCCCGTCGTCACTCGCTCATCGACCCTCCCCTCCACCGGCCCGCGCGGCGGGGGGGAGGGTCGATGGGTTCGATCCGAGTAGTTGCATATATCACATCATTCAATTATGTTGTTATGCATGAGAACCACGATCTCGCTCGATGAGAACATCCTGAACGCTGTGAAACGCGGTGCGGCCGAGAAGGGAATGAGCGTCAGCGCGTACATCGCATCGATCCTCGACGAAGCGGTCAAGCGGGAGCGGGAGCCGCAGGAAGACCGGCCGTTTCGCTTGATCACCGTCGGCGGGGGCGGGCCGTTTGACGGCATCGATCTCGATCGCCCCAGGGAGTTGATGGTCGCCGACGACGAGCGGCGCCACGGCGAGTGAAAGGCCCGGTTGATGCTGCTCCCCGACGTCAACGTCCTGATCTACGCGCACCGCACGGACTCGTGCGACGAGCACGTCGCCTACGCCGACTGGCTGACCTCAGTGGCGGTCGGCTATGAGCCGTTCGCTCTTTCGACGCTCGCGCTCGCGGGTGTCGTGCGAATCACGACCAACCCCAGGATCTTCCGACAACCGTCGACGCTCGCCGAGGTGTTCGGTTTCATCAACGAGCTCACCGGACGGCGGAACGCTCTGGTCGTGTCGCCCGGTCCGAAACACCTGGAGATCTTCGAACACCTGTGCCGTGCGACCAATGCCTCGGCCAAGCTCGCGGCCGACGCGCAACACGCCGCCGTCGCCGTCGAGCACGGGTGCACCTTCGTCACTACCGACTCCGATTTCGATCGCTTCCCAGGGCTGCGGTGGAGGCACCCGCTTCGCTCCTAGCACGGACGGGAGCTCATCGGTTCTGCACTTCGGTGCCCGGCACATCTTGATCGCCGGTCTTCATCGCGCGACCACGGACCTGCCCCGGGGCTCGGGATCCGACTACTTGATGAAGTAGCCCGACACTCGCCAGCTGCCGTTCGGGTCCTTCATCGGGGTCACCGTCTCCACCGCGGACGTCTTGTTCTCGAATGTGCTGGTGAACTGAATGACCACGTACTCGCCGTCGGGCGCCCCCGGCAGGGTGGTCGTGAACTCCGCCGACTTCAGCTCGCGCGAGGCGAGCTTGCCGAGCGGCTGACGCACCGCCTCCGCCGCCTTGGCCCACTGCTCCTGCGACACCGCATTGCGGAAGTACTCGG
>JASFPU010000064.1:0-9831 GCA_050115855.1 Holophagae bacterium | reverse complement strand
CTGGCGGCCGACGATCCCGACCGTATCGTCGACACGGTGCGGCTGCTCGAACCCACCTTCGGTGCGATCGATGTCAAGGGCGTACGTGCGCCCGAGGGCATCGAGGCCTTCGAGCGACTCCGAACCGAGCTGTCGATTCCGGTCCTGCACGAGGACCTTCAAGGCCCGGCGGTGGTGGTGGGAGCGGCGCTGCTCAATGCGCTCGAACTCGCCGACAAGGAGCTCGGTTCGGTTCGTGTGGTGGTGGTGGGCGCGGGATCGGTCGGGCTCGGTTGCGCTCGCCTGCTCGCCGCCCTCGGCGTGCCCAAAGAGGCCATCCAACTCTTCGATGTCCATGGTCCGGTGACCCGCGACCGGCCTGGCCTCGACGAGCACCGGCTCGCATTTGCGGCGGCGCCGACGACGGGTCCGCTGACCGAGGCGGTCCGCGGCGCCGACGTGCTGATCGGGGCGTCGGCGCCCGAGGTGTTTACCGCGGAGATGATCCGCGCTCTGGCGCCGCGCCCGGTGGTCGTTGCCCTCGCCTTCCTCGACCCCGAGATCGAGTACGACGACGCCCGTGCCGTCCGGCGGGACGTGATGGTTCTGACCAGTCGACTGCGGCGCCCGAACGGGATCTCCTCTCTTCTCAGCGTTCCCTACCTGCTGCGCGGGGCCCTCGACGCGGGGGCCGCGAGCGTCTCGGACGGCATGCTGCTCGCCGCGACGCGCGCTCTGGCGGGTCTCGCGCGTGAGGAGGTTATCGAGGAGGTCAGTCGTGCGTACGGCGGTGAGAGCTTCGCCTTCGGACCCGAGTACCTGGTGCCAAGGGCCGTCGATCCGCGGATCCTGGACCGGGTGGCGACCGCGGTGGCGTCGGCCGCCGACGCCGAGAAAATCGCTGCTGCGCCGGTTGATGTCGAGCGGTATCGGGAGCAGCTCGTGACCCGGCTCGGCGCGGGCCGCGAGGTCATGCGCGGGCTGCTCTTGCAGGCCCGGCGCCACTCACCTCGTATCGTCTTTCCCGAGGGTGCCGCTGACGTCGTGCTCCGTGCCTGTACGATCACCGTCGACGAGGGCCTCGGTCGGCCGGTGCTGCTCGGCAGTCGCAGCCGGATCGGGCTGGCAGCCCAGCGACTCGGTCTCGAGCTGCACGGCGTGGAGGTCGTCGACCCGGAGGTCGATCCTCGCTGGGAGTCCTACGCTGAAGCCTACTTCCGTCGCCGCGGCAGGCACGGTGTGACGCCGGAGATGGCACGAAAGCGAGCGCAGGAGCCGCGGTACTTCGGCGCTCTGATGCTCGATCGAGGCGATGCGGATCTCATGGTCTCAGGGGCTTCGGCGCCGTATGCCGAGTCGATCAGGCCCGTGCTCGAAGTCATCGGTCCCGCGACCGGGGTGCGGCGGATCGCCAGCCAGTACATCCTGCTGCGGCCAGGTGAGGTCACCTTCCTCGCCGACTGTGCGGTCAACATCGAGCCCGATGCCGAAGGTCTCGCGGAGATCGCGCTGCTGTCAGCCGGGATGGCGCGTGCCGTCGGCGTCGAGCCGAGGGTAGCAATGCTGAGCTTCTCCAACTTCGGCAGCGTCGAGCACCCGTTGACCCGGAAGGTGCGACGGGCCGTCGAACTCGTCCGAGAGCGCGCGCCGGAGCTGGTGATCGACGGCGAGATGCAGCCGCTGGCGGCGCTCGACGGCGAGATGCGGCGGCGCTACTTTCCGTTCTCAGAGCTCGGTGGCGATGCCAATGTGCTGATCTTCCCAGACCTCCAGTCGGGCAATCTGGCGCTCCACCTGTTGACGACCCTGGGCGAGCGGTTGGTGGTCGGTCCGGTGTTGCTCGGGGCACGGCGACCGGTTCATCTGCTGCAGTATGGCAGCTCGGTCCGCGAGATCGTCGATCTCGCTGCGGTGGCCACGGTGTACGCCGCGGCCATGGGTCAGCTGCCTGCGGTGGACCGGGTTTCGCAGGTGAGTGGTTGAAGCGCGGCAGTTGACCGGAGAACCGGTGAGCATTTCGACGACGGCATCTCGTCGGCCTGACCCAACACCCGTGTGCCGAGCGAACGGTGCAGAAGGAGCCCCCACCAGGGATCTCGCTTGGGTCGGCAGGGCGACCGGCCGCTGCCCATCGCGTCCCTTCGCTCGGGGCCCGATGAGGTGAGAGGCGTGATCGGTGACGAGCTGTTGCCACTACTCCGACCGGGCGAGGCGGAACCCGATGTAATAGCCGCTGTAGTTTGGGTCGCTCGCACCACGGATTGCGGAGCGGCACAGTCGTGCGTCGAAGTCCCAGCCGCCACCCTTTGTGGCGCGGTATGTGCCGCTCGCGGGCCCAGTGGGGTCGATCTGAGGGTCGAAACCGGGGCCGTCATCCCACCAATCCGCCACCCACTCGGAGATGTTGCCGTGCATGTCGACCAGACCGAAGTCGTTGGCGAATCTGCTGTTGACGGGTTCGACACCGCCTGTCGAGTTGCCGCACCACACCATGTACAGGTCATGCGCGGGACAGACGCCGCAGTTGTCGTCGCAGTCGAGTACATCGCCGTGCGAGAAGCGGGTCTGGTTTCCGGCGCGCGCCGCCCGCTCCCACTGGGCCTCGGTCGGCAGGCGGAATCGGGTGTCCGCGAGATAGGTGTTGACCCGCCCGATGAACGAGTTGGGCAGACAGTCCGCTCCTGTGCTGCCGCCGCAGATCTCATTCCACGACACGCAGTACACCGGGTACTCTGGCCCGATGCCGTAATCGCCGCAGAAGGTCGACATGGGCACGCCCATGACGGCCTCCCATTGCGCCTGCGTGACCTCGGTCATGCCCATGTAGTAGCCCGAGGTGAGGGTGACCTGGTGGAGGTCCTCCCAGACCGACCGCCCCCGCTCGTCGAGTGGAGAGCCCATCCAGAAGGTCCCCGCGGGAATGTATATCAGGTCCATCGTGACCGCTCCCGGCAGGGTGATGGTGATCATCGACGGCGGCCCGGGACTGCACGCGACGTCGATCTGAGTGCAGCGCCGGGCGATCTCTCCGAGCGAGCCGAAGCCCGAGAACGTCGCGGTGTAGGTCTCCGCCTCCGTGCAGTCGAGCACCGCCTGGAGCGGGTCGGATGGCTCGGGCGTGATGGTCGCCGTGGCCGGGGACACCGACCACAGGACCGACGACGGATCGAAGGGGTTGGCGGCGCCGTCGGTGACGTCGGCAGTCAGATCCACCGGACCGGATCCGTCTGCGGTCAACGCGACCTGGGGCAGGTCGAACAGGACCCAGGGGGCGGGGTCCCAGATGTTCCCCGACCACAGCGGATAGTCGTCGAGAAGGGTCAGATCGACCCCGGCGTTGACATCGACCTCGAGGTCGACATCGAAGTGCGTCAGCTGGACGGGCGCGCAGGTCGGCATCACCGTGCCCTCCGCTTCGATCAGTCCGCTCAGCGACGGTTCGATGGTGAACCACCCGGCGACCGCTTCGTAGAACTCGACCTCGAGCTGGGGCACGAATCGGATTTCGGCGGACACCGAACCCAGCACACTGAGGTCGGCGGTGAGCCCGCGTTCGAAATCAAGATTGGAGGTCGGCTGCCACCCGGTGCCCTGCTCGTAGCGCAGACCGACCTCGACAGTGCTCGACGCGGTCGCCGAGGTTTCGGCGTTGACGCTCGCCTGGGCGGTGGCGGTGAACTCGGCCTCCACCGACAGGGTGATCTTCTGGTACACGGGAACCGCCCCGACCGCATAGACGGCGGTCCACGACGTCGTGAACAACGGCACCGTGGCCTGCGTCGACCCGCCGGTGCTCCACTCGTAGCGCGCCACGGCGTCGAGGCTGAAGACGCCGCGTGCGGTGATCTCGGCCTCCTGGAGGCCGCCGAGGGTCCAGATGGCGTCGGTCACCAGCTCCGGTCGGAACTCAACGCCCGCGCTCAGCGTGATCTCGCCGCCGTCGTCGGGGAAGAAGATCCCCTCTACCGATCCGGGCACCGGCCCGGGCCTGGAACGGAAGGTCTCTGTCGCCACTGCGCGCCGCACCGTTTCGACGCTCAGGAGCCGACGTCCCCAGTCGATCCGGCTCGATCGGGTCCCGTCGGCTGCGTGGCGCCGTGACAGAACCGCACCACCGGGAGCGACGGGCCCATCGGTCGACCAAAGCTCGCTGCCGCCGGGTACGGCACGGCCGGGATCCGGAACCGACCCGGCGCTGATCAGGTGGGTCTGGTCAGCCGCCTGACCCAGGGATGCCGGGACCGTACCGACGCGAATCTCGGTCGGCGTGAGGCTGACCGTGTCGACTCCGCGGAGGAACCCACCACCTCCCGCCAGGGGCCCGATGAGCACCGCACCGACGGTCGGTGGCACGGAGCTCGGTCCGCGCTGGAAGATCAAGTCGGGTCCGTCGGTGGTCGCCTCACCGAGCTCGAGATCGACCGCGCTCTCGAGCGGAGTCGTGCCGTTGAGGACCGTCGGAACCGCCGGTGTCGCCGCGGTCATGTAGGTTCGATCGAACGACTGCATGCCGTCGTCATCCTCGGCGATCACCAACGCCGACCCGACGGAGGCCGGACTGAGGCCCGTCAGCACGACCTGCGTGCCGCCGGTCACGGTCGTCACCAAGGTCTGTGCCGTCGGCTCGAAGCCTGCCTCAGGTCCGAGGTGAACCCGGTACAGGATCTCGTCGACCGGTGTCGCGTCATCATGTGCGGGAGGCCACGCCAGGGTGAGCTCGTCATCGCCCGTCGCCGCGACCAGAACCAGGCCGCTGAACTCGGGCGGGCAGGCCTCCGTCGGATTGGCGGTAGACCAGGAGCAGGTGCCCGCAGTCTCAAAACCGTCGCTGAAGATCGACGCCTGGGATCTGGCGACTCCGGGGTGTAGAAGGACGCTGCACACGATGACGTAGGACCAATGACGCATCACGCGCTCTCCCGCCGATGGTGTCCGCTAATGTGTTGATCAAATGAACAATGAGAGGCTTCGAGAGCTTCGAATACGACGCAGCCCGCCCACTCGGGCGCGCCCTCGACTCGAGGACGGGAACGGAGCGGATCACGTCTCGGGCTTTTCATCGTTTGGTTGCCTGCGTCTCAAGAACGGAACACTCCCAGCTTGCCAGATCGTGCCACGGCGTTCAAGTCCGGTCCGGGCAGACTGCACACCGCAGGTGTCGGAAAACGCCCGAGCTCTCGGTCGGCGTCCGGTCGGCCCGAGATTCGCGTTCCGGCACATTGACGGGAGACAGTCGAGGACATAGCTTTTTTATGAGCGAGGGTGTTCCGTCGCGGCGGCTCCGCCGTGGCGGCCACAGTCGGGTCGCCTGTGGTTACACTTGTCTTTGTCGCCATCCTGCTTGCCGCTATGGTCTTCGATCGAGTTGTCATGCGGCGGCTGGACGACCGGTTCGGCGGAGCCGTCGGACAGCATGTCCCGCCGGTGGTCGAGATCATCGTTCCACGCACGCTGTTCTTTCACCCCGGACACGGCTGGGCCAGACTCGACGAGGACGGCACGATCACGGTCGGTATCGACGATCTGCTCCGCACCCTCATCAGTGAGGTGTCGTCTGTGGACCTGCCCACAGTCGGGGAGCCGGTGGTGGTCGACCAACCCATCGTGAGAGTCGGCTGCGGTGGTCGGACGCTGCGCGTTCGGGCGCCGATCAGCGGTCGCGTCATCGAGATCAACCGACAGCTCGGGAGGGACCCTTCGCGATTGCGCTGGCGACCGTACAAGGAGGGTTGGGCCTGTCGTCTGGCCCCGGGTGACCGGTTGGCCGATGAGCTTGGCGATCTCGTCATCGGCGCCGAGGCCGAGCGCTGGATGGCGCGCGACATTCGTCGCGTCGACGAGATGTTCCGAACCGGTCTGCTGGAACCACCCATCGAGGGGGCGCTTGGCCGCGCTCCGGAACCCGTGTGGACGACCTTGGAGCGCGAGCTCCTGTGGTCCGACGGGGACCCGGGAAGGGGTGTGTGACGGTGTCACCGAAGGCGCTGCTGATCGACATTACACGCTGCATAGGCTGCGGCGCCTGCGCCGAGGCGTGCAAGGCGGCGAACGATCTGGACCCGGGGATCGACCCGACCCTGACCGCGGACACCTGGACCGTTGTCCTGAAACGCGGCGATGGTCGCTGGGTACGTGATCTGTGCCGGCACTGTCTCGAGCCGTCCTGCGTCTCGGTGTGCCCGGTGGGGGCACTGACCAAACGCGACGACGGCGCGGTGGTCTACGACAAGAGCGTGTGCCTCGGCTGCCGGTACTGCATGATCAGCTGTCCGTTCCGGGTGCCGATGTTCGAGTGGCACTCGGCAGCCCCCCGCATTCGCAAGTGCAACCTGTGTGCGCCTCGGCTCGAACGTGGTCTGCCCACAGCCTGTGCCGAGGCGTGCCCGACTGAAGCCACCGTGTTCGGTGATCGAGACACCCTCGTAGCGGTGGCTCGGGCACGGCTGGCCGCGCACCCCGACCGCTATCATCCTCATGTCTACGGCCTCACCGAGGTTGGCGGTACCTCGGTTCTGTACCTGTCGCCGGTTCCCTTCGAGCAGCTCGACTTCGACACCACAGTGGCCGATTTCCCGCTGCCACGGCTCACCTGGCGGCTGCTGATGCACGTGCCGAATATCGTGCTGCTCGGCGCCGGGTTCCTCGGCGCGTCGTACTGGCTCTACCGCCGTCGCGACGAGGTCGCGGAGGTCGAAGGTCGAGCGGGTCACGAATCCTCCGGAGGGGTTTCGGAGGTCGACGATGCGTGACACCCTGCGGTCACTGGTGACGCCGTGGCGAGTCGTCCTCGCCGTGCTGCTGACCGCGGCGGCCGTGATCGTGGTCATTCGGTTCGCATTCGGGCTCGGGTCGGTGACCAACCTGAGCGACCAGACACCATGGGGCATCTGGGTCGGCTTCGACATACTCGCCGGAATCGGCCTCGCCGCCGGCGGTTTCATCATGGCGGCGGCCGTGTACGTCTTCGGTCTCGAGCGATACCGGCCGCTGCTGCGGATGTCGATTCTGACCGCGCTCATCGGCTACCTGCTCTTTATCACGGGCCTGATCCTGGAGATCGGTCGCCCGTGGAACATCTGGCGGTGCCTGGTCGATCACAACGTTCACTCTGCGTTGTTCGAGATCGCGTGGTGCGTCATGCTGTACACAACCGTGCTGCTGCTCGAGTTCTCGCAGGTCGTGTGGGAGCGCTTCGGTTGGCACCGTCTGGAGGCACTGCTGCACAAGCTGCTGCCGTCGCTCGTCATCGTCGGAGTCCTGCTGTCGACCCTCCACCAGTCGACGCTGGGGACGCTCTTTACCATCGTGCCGCACAAGCTCCACCCGCTCTGGTACTCGCCGATTCTGCCGGTCCACTTCTTCATCAGCTGCCTGGCGGCCGGCCTCGCGATGATCTGCTTCGAGGGTTTCCTGAGCTGGCGTTTCCTCGGCCATCCGCCGCGCATGGACCTGCTGCCGAACCTCGCCCGTGTGATGGCACTCATCCTGATTGTGTACTTCGTGTTGCGGATCGAGGACCTCGCCGTGCGGGGCGTACTGAGCTTGGCCTTCGGTGTCGGCATCCCATCGATGTTGTTCTGGTTGGAAAACCTGCTGTTCGTCATCGTACCGGTGGCCATCGTGTTCCGGACCGCGCGGCGGATGTCGACGCGCGCGCTGTTCATCGCTTCGCTCTGTGCCGTGCTCGGGTTCATCATGCACCGCTTCAACGTCGCCGTTACGGGGATGCAGCTGATTCAGCCGACCGGCTACTTCCCGACCTGGCAGGAGCTGGTGATCTCACTGAGTCTGATCGCGCTCGGCTTTGTCGCCGCCGGTCTCGCGGTGACCTTTCTCCCCGTCGTTCGGCCGGGCGGTGGCGACGCGTCGGTGGGACGCACCGCAGCGTATCGACTGCCCTGGCCGTCGACCGGAGCCGGTGGGGAGGGGACACCATGAGGTGTCCGACGGTGATGATCGCCGCGTTGAGCCTTGCGCTGACGCCGGGAATTGGGTCCGGCGGGGAGCTCGAGGTGCCCGACGTCGTCGTGCTGGCCGAGCTGGCCAACCTCTACCCGCCTGTCGAGCTCGACCATGCCGTCCACGCCGAGATTGCCGGCGACTGCGCGAGCTGCCACCACCAGCCCTTTGGCGAGCCTGTGGCGTGCGCGGACTGCCACTCCGAGCCGGTCCAGCCGTCAGCCTTCATTCACGAACTGCACTGGAGTGTCGAGGGTTGCTCGGGCTGCCACCGACGCGACGCCACCAACGATCTGCGCTGCGGCGGGTGCCACCCGATCGACCCCGATCCGAAACGGCTCGACGTGATCGGACTCAAGGGCGCCTACCACGGCCTGTGCCTGCGCTGCCACGCCAACGCGGACGATCCCGCTGCGTCGTGCGTCGTCTGCCATTCGTCGAGGTGACACGCTGCAGCCACGCAGCTCGGCGCCGGGATCAGGGACAATGGGGCGATGGAGAGGGAGTCGGCACAGCCGGCGGATGTGGTCCGGGTGGAGTGCTATGCGGGATACCGCGGCGAGCAGGAGCCGCGGCGGTTTCAGGTTGTCGGTGCGGTGATCCAAGTGATCGAGATCATCGACCGGTGGCAGGGCCCGGATCACCGGTACTTCAAGGTCAAAGGGAGCGACGATGGCGTCCACCTGCTGCGCCACGACGAAGTTTCGGGAGCGTGGGAGCGGATTCCTCGGGTCGGTGACGCGAGTGGGAGAGGGTTTCAGTGAAACAGGAAGATGCAGCCCTGTTGAAGGCGCTGATGACGGAGCACCGCGTGCTGTCGCTCGCCGTGGTCCAAGACGGCGAGAGTGAACAGGAGCCACCATGAACTTGCTGGCTGAGATCGATCTTCTGACCGACGACGAGTGCGATCGAGTCCACCACGCGGTCCACGAGCTCGAGGAAAGGTGGATTCGCCGGCGGGCCGGGATCCCCTTTTTCACCCTCGGCGCCGCGGCCTATCTCGATGCGACCCAGGACCGGTTCGACTCGTACGTCGAGCGAGCCCGAATCGAAAACCCGGTGCTCGAGCAGTCCTTTGGGTGGCTTCACGACCGTCTGCTCGACGCCGTCGCCGACATCGTGGCTGCTCCGTGTACGACGCACCCCCGGCTGGCGCTGCCCGGATTCCACGTCTTTTTCGGCCACCCGAGCTTCGCGCGCCCGGTGGCGAGCAAGCACTTCGACCTCCAGTACGAGGCCATCGACTGGTCCGGGATCGGGGCGCCCGACCCGGCGAGGCAGCTGTCGATCACCCTGGCGATCCGCGTTCCCTCCGGGGGTGCGGCGCTGAAGGTGTGGAACGTCAGCTGGGACGACGTCCGCGACGCCGATCGCGAGACACGACGTCGATTGGCGGCCGCCAACCGACAGGCCTCCGACCATCCCTACCGGCCCGGAGTGGTCGCCGTCCACTCCGGGCACCTGCTGCACCAGATCGCGCCCTTCGTCGAGCCGAAGCCCGACGATGAACGGCTGACCATGCAGGCGCACGCGCTGCCGGTCGACGACGGGGATCGTTGGATCGTCTACTGGTGACCGTCGATCTCTGTTTTCAACCGCGAGGTGTGACGACCTACGGCTCGCCGTTCTCGCGACGACCACCGGTGAGTCGAACGGACGACTGGTGCTCGACTCGGGCCCGCTGAAACCAGCTATTTCATCCATGCATCAGGTTGAGTGGCTTTCGGTGTCGTCTCCAGTCAGCGCCGACATGCCCGCGGGCCCGGTTTTCTGACCGCTGTTTGCCACGTGGAGGTGCATGTCCGTCTGCGGGAACGGAATCGAGATCCCGTTGGCGTCGAACGCCTCCTTCACCGCTCGCTGGAGATCCCAGTAGACGGTCCAGTAGTCGGC
>JASFPU010000063.1:0-9870 GCA_050115855.1 Holophagae bacterium | reverse complement strand
AAACGGGCAGTTGAGGAACTGCAGACCCCAACCGAGACCGGGCGTCCACTTGAGCGCATGTTTGACGAAGAACTTGAGGTCGCCGAGCCGCCCCTTGCTCTTGGCGAGGGCCATCAGCGCGGTGATGTCCGGCATCTGCTGGTGGTTCGACACAACGATGGCGTTTTCGTCGGGCGGCAGATCCTCGCCGCTGACGACGATCCGGGTGCCGTTGAACCGCTGGGCGAGATCGACACACCAACCCCACCACGTGTCTGCGCACCAGCGGTTGAACCGGCGGAAGGCCCGGCGCGAGAACGGCCGGACCACCAAGCTCGCGGTCTGTGCAACGTTGAACGCGATGAGCGATGTGAAACCGGCTATCGTGACCGGGAGCGCGCGCAGGTTGCGCCCGAGGCGGCGAATGAACCCGGACTCGTCGGTCAGCGGTGGCAGAGGCATGTTCGCTCCCTGTCGAGGAGAACACGACAGGCCTCGAGATCCTGCCCGTTCGTGCCGAGATTGCCGATAGCGATCCGGAGCGCGATGCCCGGATCGAGCCGGGTGTGGGACAGGTAGACCTCGCCCGACGCGTTGACCCGTTCCATGAGCTCGAGATTGAGCGCGTCGAGACGGTTCGGGTCGCCGACCGCGGGATCCGTGGCGCGGAAGCAGACCACCGAGAAGGGCGCCGGCGCGAGCCGCTCGAAGTAAGCGTGGGCGTCGATCCAGTCGCCGAACTCGCGGGCCATGGCGATGTGGCTGCGCAGCCGTTCACGGATCCCCTCGGCGCCGAAGCAGCGGAGGACCCACCACAGCTTGAGGGCGCGGAACCGACGGCCGAGCTGGACCCCGTAGTCCATGAGGTCGATCACCTGGCCCGTGACCGGTGTTGTCAGGTACTCCGGCACGAGCGAGAAGGCGCGCCGGAACAGATCCGGGTGACGAGTGTAGAGCGCCGACGCATCGAACGGCGTGAAGAGCCACTTGTGCGGGTTGAAGACCAGACTGTCGACGGTCTCGGCGCCGTCGAAGATCCACCGGTGCTCGGGGCACAAAGCCGCCGATCCCGCGTAGGCTGCGTCGACGTGGAGCCAGAGACCCTCGCGCCGGCACAGCTCGCCGAGCGGCGCGACCGGATCGACTGACGTGGTGGACGTCGTGCCGACCGTGGCGACCACCGCCAGCGGCCGGTACCCCGCCTGTCGGTCGTCGGCGATGGCCGCCGCCAGCGCCTCGACGTCCATTCGGTACTCTGCGTCGTGGGCGACCGTCCGGAACCCGTCGAGGCCGAGACCGAGCGTGACGCACGCTTTGGCAATGGATGAGTGCGCCTGATCCGAGGCATAGACCCGGAACGGTTTCCCACCATCCGGTGTGGTCATGCCGCGTCGGCGGATGTCGGGGTCGCAACGCTCCCGTGCCGCGGCGAGGCTGAGCAGTGACGACACCGAGGCGGTGTCGCACAGGAAACCGAACAGGTCGTCCGGCAGACCGAGACCGTCGCGCAGCCACTCGAGCACTCGGAGCTCGAGCTCGGTCGCCGACGGGCAGGTCCGCCACAGCATGCCGTTGATGTTGAGCGCGGTGGACATCAGATCGCCGAGAATCCCCGGCCCCGAGCCGGTGATGCCGAAATAGGCCATGAAGCCGGGGTGGTTCCAGTGCGTCACCCCGGGCATGACGATATCGAGAAAGTCGTGCCAGACCGCCTCGGGGTCCTCGGGCTGTTCGGGCATCGTGGTGGGCAGCCGGTCGCTGATCTGTCCGGGCTGCACCTGCGCCAGCACCGGCCGGTCGCGAGCGCCGCCGTCCAGATAGTCCGCAATCCAATCGATCATCCGGTGGCCCTCGCGCCGGAATAGCTCGGGGTCCCAGTGGCCGGTGTCGCTCATCACATCCTCCGGGCGACCAGGGTACGCCGGACGGGCTCGGGAGTCATCCTCCGGCGTTTTAACGGTTCTTGTGAAATCGGCCTTCTGACTCGCTCCCGCCTCGCGGCGGGATCGACCCAGCGTCGCCCGATCAGCGCGGCGCTCGAAGGAGACCGGAGAGGCTGCGGCCGCGCTGCCCGGGCGCCGGCGGCCTTCTTCGGGTTTCGGGGTCGTTCAAGCTCGGAACGCGGTTTCGGAGAATCTCGGTCGGTGTTTGTGGATGCGGGCGTCTCGCCCGCCAACGATCACTGTGGGTCGGATCGCCTGCGACCTTATGCTCAGCGGAAACGCGAGCACTCCGGAGCTCGACATCGGCCTTCTGGCTCGCTCCCGCCTGTCGGCGGGATCGACCCAGCGTCACCCGGGCAGCGCGGTCGTACGGGAGACGCCGGAACAACACAGACCGCGCTGCCCGGGCGCCGGCGGCCTTCCTGGCGGCCGGAGCCTCTGCACGTGGTTCGGCGCTCGGGCTCGGCGGTTGCCCCCTTTGACATTGTGCGGGGCGCGCTGCGAGTCGGAGCGCGCTCGGCACAATGTCAAAGACGGCACGCCCGCCGGAAGCGATTGATCTCGCGGGGATCGAGGCGGTACGGTTCGCTGCTGCTGTCGCTGTCGCTGCCGCTGCAGCTGCAGCTGCAGCTGCCGCTGCTGCGGCCGCGGACGCGGTAAGATCCTGCCCATGATCTACCGCCCCCAACCTCAACGTGGATACGGAGGATTCGGTGGTCTGACCGACGGCGGCGCACCGCCGCGAGACCTGCTGATTCTGATCGGCGTGCTGTTCGTGACGTTCTCACTGCAGTTCTTCGACGGAACGAGAGGCGTGCTGTCACTGTTCGCGCTGAACTACGGCGCCCTGCGCGGGCTGCTGTGGCAGATCGTGACCTACCCGTTCGTCGCGACCGCGGGATCGGGCTTCTGGTTTCTGCTCGAGCTGCTGATCCTGTACTGGTTCGGAAAATCGGTCCGGACTCGACTCGGCCAGCGTCGGTTCTGGCAGCTGCTGATCGTCGGTTCGGTGGCGGCCGGAGTCGTAGCGTTGATTCTCGAGTGGCTGCTCGGCGTCGTGTTTCCAGGTCTCAACCACGTTCCCTTCATCGCCATGCTCGGACAGCGAATGGTGATGACCATTGTCATCGCGGCGTTCGCCACCTTGTACGGCGAGGCGACCATCCTGCTGTTCTTCGTTCTGCCGCTCAAGGCACGCTGGTTCCTGTGGCTCGAGGTGCTCTTCGCGTTCGTCTTCTTCTTCCTGCCGTACAAGGACGTGGCCGGTTTCGCCGGGGTCTGCGTCGCGGTCTTCGTGACCTACTCCAGCCTGATACCCGGCGGTCCGCGTCAGGTGCTTCGACGGTGGCGTCGTCGGGTCGAGGAGCGGATCCTGCGCGCGCGGCTCGATCGCATGCGTCGGAACCGCCGGTTCGACGTGATCGACGGTGAGCGGGACGACGAGTACATCCACTGACGGCCGGAACCCTGGACACGACAACGCCCGGGCAGGCCGCCCGGGCGTCGTCGAAAGTGATCGGGGCCGATGTCAGTCGACGGCGGCCGCCATCTGGTGCTCGGCTCGGTGCTGCTGCCAGCGCCGGGCGAGGTCCGGTGCGAACAGCTCGTACAGCTGCGCGAACGCGGTGCGTGTCAGCCGGGCATTCTTCGGATCGCACGTGACGCAGACGACGCCGGAACCGCCGGTCCGCCAGTCGCCTTCGTTGAGGGCCTCGCGCATGTCGATCTGGTCGAGGCCGGCGCCGAGCTCGCTGTTGAGGAAGTTGATGAGCTCGTAGGCGATGACGCTCTGGCCCATGTTCTGCGGATGGATGCCGTCGTACGAGAAGAATCCGCCGACCAGGAGGTCGGTGTTGAGCTCGATGCCGCCAAAGCTGCGGTAGGTTCCGTTGGCGAGCCGTGAGAACCACGGGTTGACGTCGAAGACGTGGACGTTGGAGAACTGGCCGGCGAGACCGTCGATGATCTGGTTGTACGCTGCAGCGCGATCGACGATGGCGTCGAGCTCGGTCTCGCGCAGGATGACGCCGGGCGCGCCGGTCGTGATGTCGAGATTCTCCGGCAGGGGTGGTGCGCCCGGGATCGGCAGACCATAGCCCTGGGCGATGAGGTCGGCGGCGGCCAGCGTGAGCCGATCGCCGGAGGTCAGCTCGCCGTCCTCGCCGACCAGCGTCACGGTGCCGACGCCCGGCACGTCGACGCTGTTCGCCACGGAGTCCGCGAAGGCCACCCAGCGGGCATCGCCGAACAGGCTCATGACGACGATCTGGGCGTTGGGCAACGAGGTTGCGAGGCCGCCGATGACACCGGTCATGTACTGCTCGAAGGCCGGAATCGGCGTCATGGTGACGCCGTCGAGGGGCGTCGCGGTGATCAACGCGCTGAGGTAGTCGTTGTTGCCGATCCAGAGCGTGACGAAGGTCGGCTGCTGCGAGATCGCAGCCACCAGTGGCGTGTAGTCGATCATCTCACCCGTGGTGGGGTCCTGGACCTGCGGCGTGCGCAGGATCAGGTCGGGCATGACATTGTTCTGGTTGCCGGCGATCAGGTTGAGGATGTTGCCCGTGGTGAACAGCGTGTCGTACGTGTTCGACCCGGGGATCGCCAGGTTCTGGTAGGGCGCCTCGAGGGTCACGTTGTAGAAGTACTCGAACGGGTCGGCCGGGGGTGCGACGTCGGTCGTGTCGATGACCAGCGGTGACAGGCTCTGGAGTACGAGCACGGGAGCCAGCCCGGGCGGTGAGATCAGCGGCATCTCGAAGGTGCCGACGTCCGCCTGCGCTGCGAGGCGGGCGGGGAACGAGCGGTTCTGGTAGTAGTCCATGAGACCCCCGCCGACGTAGCCGGCAGTCAGGCTGTCGCCGAGTGCGACGTAGCGGGAGAAATCGACCTGCGCCATGGCCGACGCGGACACGAGGAGCGCCGCCATGGTGGTGGACAAAATCAGCTTTTTCATCGGCAAGCTCCTTCCTAGAACTTGAAGAACAGGCTGGCGCCGAACAGGTGCGCCGTGCTGTCGTGGAATGTCCCGTCGAAGCCGTCGTACGAGCGGCCCTCGGTCGAGCGCTCCTCGAGCTCGAGGTACTCATAGCCGACGTCGAAGCCCCACGTGGAGCGTTTGCTCAGGTACCCGAGGCCGACCGAGTAGAAGTCCCGGTCGCCGTCGGCGAGCAGCGGAGACAAGGACTCCGCGGGCTGTGGCGTCTCGTCGAAACCGTACCCGGCGCGGAACGCGAGCGCTCGGCTCGCGCGCCACTCGGCGCCGAAGCGATACTGCTTGGAGTCCTGGTAGTTCTCGCGCACGGTGCTGTTGAGCGCGGGGTAGTCCGGGAACTCGATGTCGAGCTCCTGGAAGACGCTCCAGCCCATCTCGCCGTACTGCCCGGACAGGGTGAACTTCTCGTTCGACCAGGACAGACCGACCTGCCAATAGTCGGGGAACTCGATGGCGGTCGTCACGTCGGGCTCCTCGTCGAACGGGATCACCGACGCCACCAGGGCGTCGAAGTCCGGGTACCCGGTCGGAATCTGCTCGAACTTACCGCTCGCGTCGGTTCCCTTCAAGGTGAAGTCGGACCGGTACACGCCGCCGATCGAGAAGCCTGCTCCGAGCTTGATCATGATGCCGGCGTTCCACGACCAGGCATGGTTGCCCAGACCGTTGGTGCCGAGCTCGGCCGAGGCGACGTCGGAGACCGACTGGGTGTAGGGGTTGATCCTGCCGATGTTGCGCTCCAGCGTGAGTGTGCCGATCATGTAGTCGATCCCGCCTCCGATGGCGATGCTGTCGGTGATCGCCCACGACACCTGGCCACCGAGATCGAAGATCATCAGGTCCGCCTTCGTCGAGATGAACCGCCCGGCGAAGTCGTCGGGCCACTCGGTGCCGAGACCGAACGGCGTGATCATACCGAGCGTCAGGTTGACGCGGTCGCTCAGCGGATGGACGTAGTAGAAGTGCGGCGGGTAAAAGAGCAGGTCCTCCTGGCTGGTCTCGTAGCCCTCGCCGGGGTACGGCGCACTGCCCGAGAAATCCTGCACCGGCGTGATGAAGACCGCGCCGAACATCATCTGAGGACCCTCGTCGATTTGAAACGCCAGACCGGCAGGGTTCCAGAAAAACGCGGACGGGTCGTTCGCCACAGCGGTGAATGCACCACCCATGCCGAGCGCCTTGTTGCCGGCCTCGAAGAGCGAAAAACCGGCCCCCCAGGAGAGCGACGGCAGCAGCACCACCGCCATCGCAGCTGTCAAGATCTGCTTCTTCACATCGAGCCTCCTTCCGTTGCTATCCCGATGCCGAACGACGATCTTTTGCGCGTTTCGACCCGCATAGAGTAATGGCGGTGACGACACGACGTCAACAACACCCGTCGAGTTTCGTTGTCTGTTGTGTCGCGGGCGACGCACCGACCGAGATCGGTGTACCCTAGCCGGGCAGGTCGAGACGGAGGAGGTTCGATTCGATGCGAGTGATCCGGGTCGTGTGTGTTGTTGCGGTGTCTGTCATTGCGGTGGCCGCCGCGGGTGCCGACGAGGCTCATCTCATGCGGTGGGCTGACGTCCACGAAGATACGGTTGTTTTCACGTACGAGGGTGATCTGTGGACGGCCCCTACGGCGGGTGGTGACGCGCGGCGGCTGACCCGCGACGCGGGCAGCGAAAGGTACGCGAAGTTCAGTCCGGACGGAGCCCGCATCGCGTTCACCGCGGGCTACGACGGCGGCACCGACGTCTACGTCATGGATGCCCGGGGCGGCGTTCCGGTGAGATTGACCTTCCATCCGGCGGCCGACAAGGTGCTCGGTTGGCACCCCGACGGAAAGCGGGTGCTCTTCCGGTCGCGCCGGACATTTCCAGTCCAGGGTGAAGAGCTCTACCTGGTGTCGATCGACGGCGGCATGCCGGAGCGCCTGCCGGTGGATCGTGCCGGGCTCGCCAGTCTGTCTCCGGACGGACGGTCGCTCGCGTACAACCGGATTTCGCGGGAGGACCGGACGTGGAAGCGCTACCAGGGCGGCATGGCCCAGGACCTCTGGATCGGCGCGCTGTCGGCTGCCGACTACCGTCGGGTGACCACCTGGACCGGCACCGACAACTACCCCATGTGGCAGGGTGACGCGGTCTATTTCACCTCTGACCGGCAGGGCGGCACGCTCAACCTCTATCGATACGGCGTCGGCTCCGGTGAGGTCACGGCGCTGACATCCTACGACGACTTCGACGTCAAGTACCCGTCGGACGGCCCCGGCGCCATCGTCTATCAGTATCGCGAGCGCCTCTGGTTGCTCGATCTCGAGTCGGGCGCGACGAGGCCCATCGACGTCCGCCTCGGCTCGGATCGCGTGCCGGTCCGGCCGGCTCTCGAGAACATCGGCTCGAACCACGGCTCGTTCCGGGTCATGCCCGACGGCGAGACCCTCGTGCTCGAGGTGCGCGGCGAGATCCTGACGATCCCGTCCGGTGACGGCCGTCCGACGAACCTGACCGAGTCGTCTGGTTCCCGCGACAAGGACGGCGTTCCGTCTCCCGACGGCGAGTGGATCGCCGTCAACTCGGATCGCGGCGGTCAGGAGGATCTGTGGCTGGTGCCCGCCGACGGTGATGGCGCCTGGCGACGGCTGACCGACGACGGGGTGTTCAACCTGCAACCGGTGTGGTCGCCTGACGGTGAACGGCTGCTGTGGTCGGACAAGGAGATGCGGCTCAATCTTTTGACGGTGGAGTCGGGCAACGTGGTTGTCGTCGATCGGGGGCGGGTCGACGACGCGTGGGAGCGGTGGGGTATCCAGGACTACGCGTGGTCGCCGGACGGCCGCTGGATCGCGTACTCGAAGATGGAGCCCTCGATGTACGAGGCGATCTTCCTGTACTCGGTGGAGGAGGGCCGGAGCCACCGGGTGACGGACCACGTCTACCAGGACTGGAGCCCGTCTTTCTCGCCCGACGGTCGCTTCCTCTACTTCCTGTCGAACCGCAGCTTCAATCCGGTGATGGGGCTCGTCGATCAGAACCACGTCTTCCTCGACATGGCGTTGCCCTACGTGGTCATTCTCCGTGACGGCGAGCCGTCGCCGTTTTCGGCGGCTGGCGACGCCGCCGATCGGGACCACGAGGCAGACGACAGCGAAGTCGTGGTCGACATCGATGTCGACGGAATCGACCGCCGCATTGTCGCGGCCGAGGGCGTCCAGCCCGGCAACTACTTCCGGCTCGAAGCCACCGACGACGGGTTCGTCTACCTGGCCAAGACCGAGCCCGAGTTCCTCAAGTACCAGGAGGTGACCGACCGGACCGGCGGCACGCTCGACCTGTGGCGATACACCGTGTCGGACGCGACAGCCACCAAGCTGATGGACGGGATCGCCAACTACCACCTGTCGGCCGATGGAACCAAGCTCGTGTATCGGAGTGGAACGTCGTACGGCATAGTCGACACCGGGACCGTTGCGTCGGTCGGTGACGGAGCGGTGCCGCTCGACGGGATCACGATCAGGGTCGATCGCCGGGCCGAGTTCGAGCAGATCTTCGCCGAGGCGTGGCGGATCCAACGCGACTGGTTCTACGACCCGGGGATGCACGGGGTGGACTGGCAGGCGGTGTATGACAGGTACCAGCCGTTGGTCGCCTGGTGTGGCAATCGATCCGACCTCAACTACCTGATCGGCGAGATGATCGGCGAGCTCAACATCGGCCACACCTACGTCATGGGTGGTGATCGCGGCGCCGGCGGCGAGCGGGTCGGCGTCGGTCTGCTCGGGGCCGATTTCGAGACCTCTGCTGACGCCGCGTTCCACCGGATCGCACACGTCATTCCAGGCCTCAATTGGCAGTCTGCGGTGTCGGAGCGCTCACCGCTGGCGGCACCGGGCTGCGGCGTGTCGGATGGCGACTACCTGATCGCGATCGACGGCGTCGAGGTCGCGGCGACCGACAACGTCCTCGCCCGTCTCGAGGACAAGGTCGGGCGCCCGGTCGAGGTCACCTTCAACCGGCAACCGTCGGCGGACGGGGCGTCGAGCTGCGTCGTCGAGCCGATCGCGAGCGAGATGGCGCTGCGTCAGCGTGAGTGGGTCGAGTCGAATCGGGCACAGGTGGAGCAGCTCTCCGGTGGAGCGATCGGCTATCTCTATCTGCCTGCGATGATGGAGAACGGCCTCATCGAATTCGCTCGCGCGTTCTACCCCAATTACGACAAACGGGCATTCATCATCGACGAGCGCTACAACGGCGGAGGATTCGTCGGCGACATGATCATTGATCGGCTCGAACGCCAGCTGTGGGCGCTCACCAAACCGCGCGAGGGCATGGTGCTGCGCGATCCCGAGCGGGTCTTCCACGGTCATCTGGTGGTGCTCATCAACCACGACACCGGGTCGAACGGCGAGTACTTCGCCGAGGCGATCAAGGCCAAGGGCCTGGCGACCCTGATCGGCACGCGGACCTGGGGTGGGGCGGTCGGCATCGAGCCGCACCAGGACCTGGTCGACGGCGGCGTGACGACGCCCCCGCAGTTCGGCCTGTTCGACCTCGACGGTCACTGGCTCATCGAGGGTCACGGGGTCGACCCGGACATCGAGGTGGAAAATCGACCGGGCGATGTGCTCGCCGGTCGCGACGCTCAGCTCGAGCGAGCGCTCGGGTTCCTAGCGGATCGCATTGAGTCCGAGCCGATGACGGTGCCTGACACCCCACCAGCCTTTCCGGATAAATCGAAGGAGAGTCTCGCCGCGTCCCCGGGGTCGTGATCAGCGGGACGCGCTCGACCAACGGGACACATCGTAGGTTTCGAACCCGTCGCTGAAGATCCAGCCGCTGCCCGCGAACGACGCGGCGTTGACGACAAGTTGGAGCGAGTCTGCGTTGATCAACGGGACGGTGTAGGTCATGTCGTGGTTGAGGTGGACGACGGTACCGCCAGCCGTGTTCGAATAGGATGCCATCGGGT
>JASFPU010000062.1:0-9881 GCA_050115855.1 Holophagae bacterium | reverse complement strand
TGGCCTTCCTCGGCTATGGCAACGAGGACGAGACCGCGGTTATCGAGCTGACCTATAACTGGGGCCGTTCGAGCTACGATCTGGGCGATGGGTTCGGCCACGTCGCCATCGCCACCGACGACATCGTCGCCGCGTGCGACCGGGTGCGCGAGCACGGCGGCGTGGTGACCCGGGAACCCGGGCCGATGAAACACGGCAGCACGGTGATCGCCTTCGTCAGGGACCCCGACGGCTACGCCATCGAGTTCATCGAGCGCGGGTGACCGACCGGTTCTTGCTCCGACGGCCGGAGCGGTGTAGCGTGCCCGGATGATCGACGCAAGCTCGTCCCAACCGCTCGTGGCAACCTGCAGCCGCGGACTCGAGGAGGTGCTGGCCGACGAGCTGCGCGAGATGGGCGTCGGCGGTGTGTCTCCTGGTCGCGGATTCGTCGGCTTCACCGGTGGTCTCCGCGCGGTGTACGACGCGAACCTCAGGCTGCGGACGGCGGCGCGGGTCGTGGTCCCGATGGCGCGCGGTCAGATCAGAAACCGTGACCAGCTGTACGATCTGGCGTCGACCGTGGCGTGGCACGAGATCATCGACCGTGGACAGACGATGGCGGTCGACGTCGCCGGACGCTCGCGCGCGTTCCGCAACACCGCGTTCACCGCACAGGTGGTCAAGGACGCGGTGGTCGACGGGTTGCGGGATCGGCACGGGTGGCGGCCGTCGGTCGACCGGTCCGAGCCCGACGTCCGGCTCCACCTGCACCTGTCGGACGGAGTGACGACGCTCAGCCTCGACAGCACCGGCGAGCAGCTGTCGCACCGCGGCTACCGGCCGCGCGGCGGGCCGGCGCCGCTCGCCGAGACGCTCGCCGCGGGTGTTCTGCTGCTCGCCGGGTACGACGGATCCGAGCCGCTGCTCGACCCGCTGTGCGGCACCGGGACCTTCGCCGTCGAGGCGGCGTTACTGGCGACCCGGACGCCGCCCGGGCTGCGGCGCGAGTTCGCGTTCGAGCGGTGGGCGATGCACGATCCGGAGCTGTTCGGACAGGTCGCCCGGGCCGCCGGTCACGAACATCGCGACGCGCCGGCTCCGATCGTCGCCTCCGACCGGGACGAGCGCGCGGTGGCGGCGACCCGGCGCAACCTCAAGGCGGCCTGGATGGATCGCTGGGTCGAGGTCGAACGCCGCGACGTGCTCCAGCTCGAGCTGCCGTGGGGCTCGGGCGGCGTGATCGTCGGCAACCCGCCGTACGGCAAGCGGGTCGGCGACGTCAAGCGGCTGCTACGGTTCTACAAACGGCTCGGCGACGTACTCAAGCACAGTGCTCCAGGAGCCACCGCCTGGCTGCTGGTCGGCAACCGTGAGCTCGCCAACCGCATCGGACTCAAGCCCACCCGTCGGATTCCGCTGTTCAACGGACCGATCGAGTGCCGCCTGCTCAAGTACGAGCTCTACTCCGGAAGCCGGAAAACGTCGCAGAGTTCATAGTTTTCAGTTTTGAGTTGAGCCTCTTGCAAAATTCGACAATCGGACACAAAGGTCTTCCGGCCCTCTTCACCAGCAGGCCGGCGAGACGCCGGCCCTACAATGGTTCTCAGTCCTTTGTAGTGCCGGCGTCTCGCCGGCACAGGGACCACAAACCAATAACTTGCCCCGACCGGTGGATTTTGCAAGCGGCTGAGTTTTGAGTTACGTCGCACATGGCCACCTTCGCGATGGAATCACATTGCGAACAACTCAAAACAAAAAATTAAGAACTGATGGCGGTGAGCTCCCGCTCGAGGTCGTCGACCAGCTCGTCCATCGTTGCGACGAGGGCGTCGACCGGCTCCGACGTCGTGAAGTCGACACCGGCCCGTTGAAGCAGCGGGACCGGGTGGTCCGACCCACCCGCCCTGAGCAGCTCGAGATACCGGTCCACAGTGGCCTCTCGGTCGGCCGCGTCGCCGCCGGTCATCCGGCGGTGCAGCAGGCTGGCCGCTGCCTTCGACGTCGCGTACTGGTAGACGTAAAACGGCGACGAGTAGAAGTGCGGGATGCGTGCCCAGGTGTTGCGGTACCAGTCCTGGTCGTCGAGGGTCTCGCCGAAGAAATCGCGCAGGGTCGCCAGATAGAGGCGCTGCAACACGTCGGACGTGATCGGCCGCCCGGACTCGACCTCGCGGTGGGCCTGGAGCTCGAAGTCGGCGAACATGGCCTGTCGATAGAACCCGGCGGCGATGTCGTCGATCGCGTGCTGGAGCAGCATCGCCCGATGGGCGGAATCGGTTTCGCGCTCGAGCAGGAGATCGAGAAACAGGTCCTCGTTGGTCATCGACGCGACCTCGGCGACGAAGATCGAGTACGACGAGGTCGCGAACGGCTGGCTCTCCTGGGACAGCACGGTGTGCATGGTGTGGCCCATTTCGTGGGCCACCGTGAAGGCGTCGTTGAGCGTGTCCGCGTAGTTGAGCAGCATGTAGGGGTGGACGCCGTAGACCCCGGCCGAAAAGGCGCCCGAGCGCTTCCCCTCGCTCTCGTAGACGTCGATCCACCGCTCACCGAAGGCGCGGTCGACGACTGCCTGGTAGTCCTCGCCGAAGATCGCCACCGACTCGACGATGAGCGGGTGGAGCCGCCGATAGGGAACGACCCAGTCGACCTCGACGAGGGGAAGGTAGGCATCGAAGTAGCGGTACCGCTCGACGCCGAGCATCCGGCGGCGCAGTCGGTGGTACCGCTGAAGCGGCTCGGTGCCGGCCTTGGCGGTGGCGATCAGGGTGTCGACCACCTCGGTCGGAACGTTGTCGTCATCCAGCGCGTTCGCCAGGCAGGAGTCGTAGCTCCGCGCCTGGGACAGGTACCAATCCCGCTGCAGAATCCCGTTGTAGATCGAGGCGTAGGTGTTGGGGAACGAGTCGTACACCGAGAAGTGACCGCGGAACAGAGTTTCGCGGTCCTCCTGCCGTCGCCGGGAGAACAGGCCGTGCATGAGGTTGGCGTGGCTCGCGACGACCTCCTCGCCGGTCGACAGCGTGACGGTGGGGAAATCGACGTCGGCGTCGGCCATCATGCTGTACGTCGTCGGCGGCGTCGAGTTGAAGTTCGACGCGTAGGCGAGCAGGCGCTCGCCCGACTCGTCGAGAACGTGCTGCTGGCGTCGGTAGGTCTCCTCGATGCCGAACCTGTAGGGTGCGAGCTCCGGCGTCGCGTCCAGCCACTCCTGCATCGTCGGCTCGGGGATGCGCAGCAGCTCGGGCTGGTACCACGCCGTCGCCTGGCGGAACGTCGCCATGGCGATCTTGACCCGCTCGAGACGCGCCTGAACCTCGTTGTTCCGCGTGTCCTCCGATCGCATCAGCCCCGGGTACTGATAGACCTTGTAGAGCAACTGGCCGAGCTCATCGGACAGCTGCGACACGGCGAGGATGCGGTGCGGTCCCTGGTCGAGCGTGCCCTCGAAGGACATGTACCGCTCCATGAGGTCTTCGAGCTCGGCGAGCGCCGCCTGCCACGCATTCCAGTCGGGGAAGATGTCGTCGAGGTTCCACGTGTACTCCTCGGCGATCGCCGCACGGTCGCGGGTGTCGGGTTTGAGGCCGTCGGTGTCGGTCATCACGATCTCCATTTCCTCCGCTCGACGCGGCAACCTATCTCGGCCAACAGCTCCTGTCCACCGCATCATCCCGCGACCAGCCGTAGCGGTCAGCCGTCAGCTCTCAGCCGTCAGCTTCACCGCCGGGGAAGGCGAGGCCCACGGAGGTCGGGGACGATCACGCCAGCAGCCCGCGTGGCCGAGATCCGAAAGGATGCGCCACCCAGCCTGACAGCTGACCGCTGACCGTTAGAAAAGCGACTGTCCGGTGAGCGAGATGACGTAGCCGGAGCCGTCGTCGGGCCACGCGATCTCGGCGCGCAGGATGTTCGATGTGCTGAACCGGGACAGGTCGAAGATCAACCCGATCCCGGCGTCGGTGCGGACGCCGCCGGTGTCCCGCCCGACCCGGGCTCCCCAGGTGGCGCCCGCATCGGCGAAGACCTCGGCGCCGACCGAGAAGAACTGGAGCACGTCGCGAAACAGGATGCGGCGCCACTGGGCGTTGAGCAGCGCGCGTCCGGTGCCGTCGAAGAAATCCGGATCCCAGCCACGGAGGCCGACGTCGGCACCCAGGGTGAGCTGCCGGTCGCGATCGAGCTGGTGCGATGTCTCGTACAACAGCCGGAGCTGGAACCCGCGATCGCCGATCTGCGCCGCGGTCGCCTGGAGACCGAGGACGACGTCGTGCGCCTGACCGGAGTCGATCCGGCCACTCAGCCAGGCGTCGCCGAGCAGCAGCCACTGTCCCGGGTGCCGGGCGATGTGGAACTGACCGTCGATCACCAACCGCCTGATGTCGCCGCCGAACATCGGTTCGGACCAGGTCATGTTGACGTCGAAGTTCGGGCCGAGGGCGATGTCCTCCTGGGCCGACCAGGCTCGGAAGCCGGTCACGACCTCGTAGTTGTCGGTGATCTGCGAGTAGCCGATCCTCGGGCCGGAGATGTCGCGATCGTCGGGTTGCGGGTAGGGCTGCCCCGAGTCGCTGAATCGCCAGTCGCGGTAGGTCGCCCGTTGCTGCTCCCACCCCAACGTCAACCGCGTGGTCAGCGACCCGGAGCCGCCGAGGCGGACGCCGCCCCACGCGCGCGCCAGTCGGGTGCTTCGGACGCCTTCGACCACAGACTCGCTCTCGGAGTACAGGTAGTCGGTGAGCTCCTCGCTCTCCCACCAGCCGCCCCACGCCCGTCTCGTCTCGAGGGCGTAGAACGGGCGCTCGATCCGGACCCGCTCGAGCGAGCCGTCGCTCCGGTCCTGGTACGCCAGGTGGGCGGTCCAGCGGCTGCCGGCGATGTTCGGGTCGCGGTACCTGACCCCCCACGAGTCGCGCTCGACGTCGGAGTCGTAGCTGATCGTGAGCTCCTTGCCCCAACCGACCAGGTTCTCCTCCTGGAGCTGCACGCCGTAGCTGCCGCGGTTGCCCGACAGCCCGGCGTCGGCGCCGACCTGCAGCGACCACTGATCGCGCGTCTCCACGGTCACCTCGACCCCACCGTCGGCCTTCTCGGCCGTGATGTACACCGGATTGATGAAGCCGAGCGAGCGCAGCAGGCGGGCGCTCTCCTCCGCCAGACTGGCGCTGTACGGATCACCCTCCCGAAACAGCAGCATGGACCTGAGAAACGCCTCGCGCGACCGGATGTGGAGACTGTTGGCGGCGCGGTACGGCCACGACGAGGTCTTCGGATCGGAGGTGTCGAAGATGTCGTACCGATCGAAGATGATCCTGACGATGGGGAGACCGTCGAGCGTGGTGTCGTCGGCGGTCACGGCGGTGCTGCCCAGCGTCACCAGCACGATGAGGATCACAATGACACCGACCGGCCGGCGTCGACGTGGGGGTGCCGGTCGTTGCGGACCTGAGCGGCTCCGTCTCACCTCGCGCGCCGTTTGCGGGCCTTCTCGCGTTCGCGGACCAGCTCGGCGACCTGGCGGATCCGTTTGCGCTCACGCGCCTCGCGCAGCTTCTCGGCGCGCCGGCTGACGCCCTGAAACACCTGGCTGATCTTGAGCAGCACCGTCCAGTGCCCCATGTTCGGTGGCAGCTTGGTGTTCTTCACCTTGCACCCCCACAGCTTGGCGGTGGCGATGTTGGCCTTGGTGAAGTCGGCGTTGCGCAGGTCGGACCAGCGGATGTCGGCCCGGTCGAGATCGATGCCGACGGCGTCGGAGAACCGGAAGTCGGCGCCCTGGAGCTGGGCGCGGGACGCCGTTACCAGGATCAGACTGGTGCCCGACAGGTCGGCGCCGGGTCCCTTGCTCTCGGTCAGGTCGGCCTGCTTGAGGTCGGCGTGGCGGAAGGTGGCGTCGAAGAACTTGGCGCCCTTGAAGGTCGCGCCCTCGAGAAAGGCGTGGCGAAAGTCCGCCTGCTCGAGGTTCGAGTCGCGGAAGTTCACCGAGCGCAGTTCGCACCGGGTGAAGATCGCCTTGCGCAGGTTGGCCGACGCGAAGGACACGCGGCCTAGACTGGGCGACCTGAAATCGAGCTCGGCGAGGTTGGCACTGTGCAGGTCGCAGCCGTCGAACACGGCGCCGATCAGGCTCGAGCCGCGCAGGTCCGCGCTCGACAGGTTGGTCTTGACGAACGAGGTCTTCTCGAGGTCGGCGTGTCCCAGTGCCGCGCCCTCACACTGGGCGTCGTTGAACGTGGCTTCGGTCAGCACGCAGCTGTGGAAGTTCGTGTTGCGCAGCGTCGCGCCGCTGAAGTCGGCCCGCACCAGCCTCGAGTTCTTGAACTGCGCGTTGTCGGCCTGGGCGTTGCGGAAGATCGCTCCCTCGAGGCTCAGATCGGCGAGCTCGACGCCCTCCATGATCGCCCCCTCGGCGTCGATACCGCGCATGGTGGACCGGTCGAAGCGACCGCCGCGCAGCGACGCCGCGCGGAGCGTCGCACCGGACAGGTCCGCCTGGTCGAAGATCGCACTCTCGAGGTTGGCGCGGGTCAGATCCGCCCGCCGGAGCACCGCGCGACTCAGATTGGCGCCGCGGAACACTGCCTCGCGCAGCGACGCGTTGGACAGATCGATGTCCGACAGGTCGAGAAACTCGAGACGGACGTGGTCGAGGCACACGCCGACCATGCTGGCGCCGCTGACGTTCGCCGCTTCCAAGACTGCCCGGGTGAAGTCGGCCTCGTCGAGCCGGGCGCCGGACAGGTCCGCGCCCCGCAGGTGGGCCTTGCTGAAATCCAGACCGCGCAGGTCCATGCCGGCGAGCTCGGCGTCGATCAGGTCCGGCGCCAAACTCGGGTTGGCCGTCCGCCAGTCGTTCCACCGGCCGGTGCGCAGCTGTGCGACGTGGTCGGGATTCGCCATGAGTCGCCGAGTGCCCCTTTCGTCGGTCCGCGTGACGCACAGTATTATAACGGTCGACCATGGTCCCTGGACTGATTCCTCCCCGCGCCCCGCATCGGCGCCTCGGCCGCCGTCGGGGGATCGTGCCGTGGCTGCTCGCCACCGGCCATTGGTGGATCGTCGCGGTGGTGGTGCTGGCCTGGCTGGGTCCCGGCAGCGCCGCTGATCCGCTCGGGCCGGTCGGGCGACTCGGATCGCGAGCCTCGGCGGCCCCCGCCACCGACCGGCTCGCTGTCGTGACCTGCGCTCCGGGAGACGGTGACCGACTGCTGGCGACGCTCGAGGATCGAGGCGCACGGGTCGCTGCATACCTTTCGCCCGAGCGCTGGCTGGTGGCCGGAGGCGCGGTGCCATCAGCCGACGCGATCGGTGCGCAGTCCGTCATCCCGTGGCGGCCCGAGATGGGGGTCGCCGCCGAGCTCCGGGCGCTGCCCGAGCGCGCGCCCGATCGGCACGCTTCGGACGTCGGTGTGGTGATCGCGATCGCCCCTGGCACCGATCTCGCCGCAGTTGCGGATCGGCTCGGGGCGTCCGGCGCCGTGGTCACCTGGTCCGCTGCGACGGCCTCACCGCTGCCTCAGATCGGTTTGCGCGTTTCGATCGCGGCGCTGCCGCGCCTGGTTGAGGTGCTCGACGAGATGCCGGAGCTCGCCTGGGCGGTGCCGCAGGCGCCGGTCCGTCTGCTCAACGACGATTCGGTCTGGCGCTGCCAGTCGGGCGAGCCGGACAGCACACCGATCTTCGAGCGCGGTCTTGCCGGGCAGGGCCAGGTCATCGGCCTCATGGACACGGGGATCGACATCGACGACTGTCGGTTCGACGATCCGGTCGTCGGGCTGCCGGCGCTCAACCGGTCTGACGGCGTCGACGTCGAGCCCGAGCACCGGAAGGTGCTGGCGGTCGACTTCCACTGGGCCGCCGACTGGCCGCCAGGGGCGCGGAGCTGGGACGACCGCGGCCACGGCAGTCACGTCGCGGGCAGTGCCGCCGGTGACGAGCTCGGCAACGGCGTGCACGACGGCTACGACGGCATGGCGCCGGCGGCGAAGCTGGTGATCCAGGACGGCGGAGCAGCGATCGACGACTGTGCCGACCTGCCGGGCCTCGGCTGCCCGCTCAAGCCGCTCGAGCCGGTGCTCGCGCAGGCGTACGCCCAGGGCGCGCGGATCCACAGCGACTCGTGGGGCGACGAGGAGAACATCCTGCCGTTCGGACGCTACACCGAGCGCACTGCCGACGTCGATCGGTTCGTGTGGAACCATCGGGACATGCTGGTCTTCTTCGCCGCCGGCAACTCGGGACCGGGGAGCGACACGGTGATCTCGCCGGCGGTCGGCAAGAACGTGGTGGCGGTGGGGGCGACGCTGCACGGCGACTTCGAGCCGACCTGCGTCGTGCCGTTCTCGTCGCGCGGCTGGAGCCGCGACGGGCGGGTCAAGCCGGACCTGGTGGTGCCGGGGATGTCGGTGGTGTCGGTGTGGAGCAACGGCATCGTTCCCGGCCGGTCGTGCAACAGCACGCAGAGCTCGGGCACCTCGATGGCGGCGCCGACCGCCGCCGGGCTCGCCGCCTTGGTTCGGCAGTACTTCACCGATGGTTTCTACCCGTCGGGCCGGCGTCGGGCGGGCGACACCGTGGAGCCGTCGGCGGCACTCGTCAAGGCGGTGCTCATCGCGTCGGCGGTCGACCTGAGCACACGCGGCTGCTCCGACGAACCGGTCCCGTCGCGCGATCAGGGGTGGGGGCTGGTGCAGCTCGACACGGCGCTTTCGTTCGCCGGCGACGACCAGAAGCTGGTCGTCGATGATCACCGACTCGGCTTCCGGACGTCCGGCGACGATCCGGTGACGATCACAGTTACCGCCTCCCGACCTGGCCCGCTCAAGATCGTCCTGGTGTGGACCGACGCGCCGTCGTCGAGCCTGGCCGACGGCAATCTGGTCAACGATCTCGACCTTACGGTGATCGGCGCCGGCGGCAGCTACCTCGGCAACCGACTGCTGAGCGGGGTCTCGGCGCCCGGCGGTGAGCCTGACCGCGTCAACAACGTCGAGGTGGTGTGGCTGCCGCTGGCCGAGCCGGGGACCTGGACGATCGAGGTCCGTCCGCACGCCGTGGTCGTACCACCGCAGGACTTCGCGCTGGTGGTCACGGGACGGGCGCGGCCCGATGCCGGTCCGCGGCAGTCGGGGAGGCGCGTCACGCCGTAGCGCGACGTCCAATCCCGATCCCGTTCCCGTTCCCGATTCCGGTGACAGCGACAGCGGCAGCGGCAGCGGACAGCAAACGGTACCGCCCTGATCCACGCAAGTTCAATAGCTGAGGCGGGCGTGCCATCTCGGGTGATCCGGCCCAGGACGATCGTTGGCGGGCGAGACGCCCGCAACCACAAACATCGACCGATATCCTCAGGAACGGGATTCCCCACTTGAATGAGCCTGCACTCAGCTGAGTGTCCGCCGGCGTCCGAGCGGCGCGGCTGCAGACGTGTCGGTTCCCTCTGAGCGCCGCGCCGCTCGGCCGACGCTGGGACGCCTCCGATATAAGGCGGAGGCGGACCAGAAGGCTGATGTCGTATGACCCGGAATCCACCACCCGAGATCACCTCGGCCGCCCGTCGAGCACCTCGCCGAGGAGATCCATGGGAACCCCGCCGGACGCCAGCACCGCGTTGTTGAAGGTTGTCGCGCTGAACTCGGCGCCAAGGCGGTCGCGCTCTCCGTGCCAGGCTGCGTCGAAGGTGCGGAAGCCGACGAAGTACGACGGGAGCTGGATCGGTGTCAGCAGCGCCCGGTGCCAGAGGTTGTCGGCGAACTGGGGCGGTAACAACCCACGCTCGACGGCGAAGCCGTGAACCCGGTCGCGGTCCCACCCGCGGCAGTGGACCTGGACGCTGACGTAGGCCCTGACGGCGTTCTCGAGACGCTTCCGCAAGTGGGCCATCCGCGTCAGGACCCGGT
>JASFPU010000061.1:0-9907 GCA_050115855.1 Holophagae bacterium | reverse complement strand
AACATGACCTCGCGGGTCATGGATCTGGTGACACCTCTCGGCAAGGGGCAGCGCGGGCTGCTGGTCGCCCCGCCGCGCACCGGCAAGACCATGATGCTGCAGGCGATCGCCAACTCGATCACCACCAACCACCCGGAGATCACCCTCATCGTGTTGCTCATCGACGAGCGGCCCGAAGAGGTCACCGACATGCAGCGTTCGGTCCAGGGCGAGGTCATCTCGTCGACATTCGACGAGCCGGCGACCCGCCACGTCCAGGTCGCCGAGATGGTCATCGAGAAAGCGAAGCGCCTGGTTGAGCACAAGCGTGACGTGGTGATCCTGCTCGACTCGATCACCCGGTTGGCGCGTGCGTACAACACCGTGGTGCCGCCGTCGGGCAAGGTTCTGTCCGGCGGCGTCGACTCGAACGCCCTGCAGAAGCCGAAGCGGTTTTTCGGTGCCGCGCGGAACATCGAAGAGGGCGGATCTCTGACGATCGTCGGGACTGCCCTGATCGACACCGGCTCGCGGATGGATGACGTCATCTTCGAGGAGTTCAAGGGGACCGGCAACATGGAGGTCCACCTCGACCGCAAGCTCGTCGAGCGACGCGTTTTCCCGTCGATCGACATCCACAAGTCGGGCACCCGTAAGGAGGAGCTGCTGATCGACGAGTGGGAGCTGCGGCGGATCTGGGTGCTGCGGAAGGTGCTGGCGTCGCTGTCGGCGGTCGAGGCGATGGAGCTGCTGCTCGAGCGGCTCGAGCAGGCCCCGACCAACAAGGAGTTCCTCGAGGCGATGTCGCAGGGCTAGCAGTCAGCGGTCGGCCGCCAGCTGTCAGCTCCATCGCACATTCTTGGGTTGACGCTCTGTCGACCGGGATCGACTGTTCGCTGATAGCTGAGCGTACTAACCGATGATCTCGTACTGCTCCTGGTGCAGCAGTGGGTTCTCGCGCAGGATCACCTGGACACCGTGGTCGTCCTCGAGCTCCCGCAGGAGGTCGCGAAACGGTCCCTGGAGGTAGTGCGACACCTCCGGGTGGACGGTCAGTGACACCTGGTCCGTGACGTCCGCAGTGACCGACGCCAGCAGCTCGCGGCGGATCTCGAGACAGATCGTCGGCAGCGCCTTGATGCGGCCCGAGCCGTGGCAGTACGGGCACTCGCGGCTGAGCGTCCGGTCGAGGCTCGGGCGGGTCCGCTTCCGGGTCAGCTGAATGAGCCCGATGTCGGACATCGGCAGCAGCTGGGTCCGGGCCGGGTCGGTGTCGAGCTCGGCTGCCAGTGCGTCGTAAAGGTCCCGCCGGTGGTCCGGCTCCTCCATGTCGATGAAGTCGATGACGATGATGCCTCCGAGATCGCGCAGCCTGAGCTGGCGAACGATCTCTCGAACCGCCTCCAGATTCAGCGTGAAGACCGTTTCCTCGAGGGATCGGGTGCCGACGTACTTTCCCGTATTGACGTCGATCGCGACCAGCGCCTCCGTCTGGTTGACGACCAGATAGCCACCCGACTTGAGCCAGACCTTCGGACGCAACGCCTTCTCGAGCTCGCGATCCAGACCGAAGGCACTCATCAGGTCAGTCGACTTGCGGAACAGCTTGAAACGAGGCACCAGAGTCGGGTCCGATTGCTCGAGGAACTCGAGGATCTCCTCGAACGCCTCCTCGTCGTCGACCCAGGCCTCCTGGACCGCGGCAGTGAAGGTGTCACGAACCGCGCGCAACACCGGGCTGAGCTCGTGGTGCACGAGCACCGCCGCTGCCGCGCGATCGGCGGCCGTTTGGATGTTCTGCCAGAGGGTGGCCAGATACCGGCGGTCGGCCTCGAGTTCGATGGTGCCCTGGCCCTCGCCCGCGGTGCGAACGATCCAGCCGCCATCGCCGAAACCCTCGATGATCGACTTCAAGCGGCCCCGCTCGGTGTCGTCGGTGATCCGCCGCGACACGCCGAGTTGGCTGACCGTCGGCATGTAGACGAGAAACCGACCGGGCAACGTGATGTGGGTGGTCAGTCGCGCCCCTTTGGTGCCGATCGGATCCTTGACGACCTGGACCAGGATCTGCTGACCTCGACGCAGCAGGTCGCCGATGTCGGTCAGCAGGTCGTCGCTCGGTGCCGATTGGTCGTCGACGCGGAAGATGTCGGTGAAGTCGTCGAGCACACCACCCGCCTCACGGACATAGAGGAACCCGTCGCGGGCGAGCCCGATATCGACGAACGCGGCCTGCATTCCGGGCAGCACCCGCGTCACCCGTCCCATGTAGAGGTTGCCGACGACCGAGGTGGTGCGGTGGCGCTCGGCCCGGTAGCTCACGAGCCGCGATTTCTCACGCAGCGCGACGCGGGTCTCGAATGGGTTGACCGACAAGAACAGCGTGGTGCTCATTACTGGTTCACCAAGCGGTGGCGCCATACCGATTGTACGATTCCGAGCGCGGCACAGGTCGACAGCAAGGACGAACCGCCGTACGAGAACAACGGCAACGTGATGCCGGTCGTCGGCAGCAGGCCGAGCACCATGCCGAGATTCACCACCACCTGGAAGGCGAGCCAGGCACCGACCAGGATCGACAGCACCAGCCCGAGCCGATTCTCGGCGACCGCCGCCGCCATTCCGATCCGGTACAAGAGGAGCGCATAGGCGAGCAAGAGACCGGTCGCGCCGACGAACCCCGTGGCTTCCGCCCAGACCGCGAACGCGAAGTCCGTGTGCTGGGCCGGCAGGTAGCGCAGCAGCGACTGTGATCCCCGGCCGACCCCCTGTCCGACCACGCCACCGGAGCCGACCGCGATCTTGGACTGTCGGACCTGGTATCCCGCACCGTACGGGTCGCGCTCCGGGTCGAGCAGCGTGAGCACACGCTCCTTCTGGAACGGTTTGAGCACGCTGTGCCAGGCGGCGGCGCCGGTGACCAAGGCGACCACGACCATGACGATCCAGGCCCAGCGCGGTACGCCACCGAGCCAGAGTGCCGCGGCGCCGACCGGCAGGTACGTCAGCGTGACGCCGAGGTCGGGCTCGAGGGCAACCAGCCCGGCCGACGACGCGACCAACACCGCAGTCACCGCCGCTTCGCCGACCGACAGTCGCGCGCCGCTCCGCCGCCCGAGCCATGCCGCCACCATGAGGATGGTCGCGACCCGGGCGAACTCACTGGGTTGCAGGGTGAGCGGTCCGATGGCGAACCAGCCTCGGGTGCCGGAACGCGCCTCACCGACGACCAGCACCGCGATCAGAGCGATCAACGCGAGTGCATACACCGCGGGTGCGATCTGGGCGAACAGGTCGAGACGAACCCGTGACAGGCCCAACAGCACCAGCATGCCGACACACGACCACAGCAGCTGACGCGCAAGCAACTGCGTGCCGACCACCTCCGAGACGGCGTGCTGAGTGACCAGGGAGGCACCCAGGATGCCGACGACGGCGAGGATCATCCAGGCGTCGATACGGTGCTCCACGGGTCGATTCTACCCAGCCCCGGCGGGCACCGCTCGGGCGGACGCCAGAGCGGCCTCGAAGATCGCCCCGGCCGCCGGAGCGGCGACGCTGCCGCCCCCTCCACCGTGCTCGACGATGAGCGCGACCACCAGACGGGGGTCGTCGAGCGGCGCCCAGCCGACGAACCAGGCGTGGTGCTGCAGATTGTCCTCGAGATCGTCCGAGTCGATGCCGTCTGCCAGACGGACCACCTGGGCGGTGCCGGTCTTCCCGGCGACCGGCAGACGACCGAGCGAGCGCGCCGTGCCGTGGTCGCCGTGGACCACCAGCTCGAGGCCTCGGGTGACGACGTCGAGATCGGCCGGATCGAGGCCGAGATCGACAACCGGTGCATCCTCCGCCCCGACGACCAGGTGCGGTGTGACCAGTCGGCCTCCGTTGGCCAGGGCGGCGTAGGCGCGGGCGAGCTGCAGCGCGGTTGTCAGCACCGGCCCCTGACCGATCGACACCGACACCGCCTCGCCCGGATACCACGGTGTGCCGCGGACGCGCCGGCTCCACTCCGGTGTCCCGATCAGTCCCGCCGCCTCCGACGGGAGACCGATGCCGGACTTCCGGCCGAATCCGAAGCTCGCGAGCCAGCGGGCCATGCCCTCGATGCCGAGCTTCTGTCCGAGCTGGTAGTAGTAGACGTCGCACGACGCCTCGATCGACTGCAGCATGTCGACCCGCCCGTGCCCGCTCCGCCGCCAACACCTGAACCGATGACCGTACAGCGTGAGGGAACCGGTGCACGTGACCGTGGTGTGGGGCGTGACCAGGCGGTCGCTCAAACCGGCCAGAGCGAAAAACGGCTTGATCGTCGAGCCGGGTGGGTAGGTCCCCTGCACGCTGCGGTCCTGGAGCGGATGTCGGGGGTCCTCGATGAGCTCGGCCCAGGCTTTGGGAGACAGCCGTCCAGTGAACAGCTCGGGGTCGAACGAGGGCGCCGAGTAGAGAATCCGCACCGCGCCGGTCGTGGGCTCGATCGCCGCCACCGCACCGGCCCGCTCCCCGAGCGCTGCGGCAGCCACCTGCTGGAGCTCGGCATCGAGGGTCACGGCCAGGTCATTGCCGAACGCCGCCGGCCGCTGGCGCACCACCCCGAGCTGACGGCCCAGGGCCGACACCACGACCCAGCGCTCGCCCGACTCGCCGCGCAGAAAATCGTCGGCCAACGCCTCGATCCCGGTGGCGCCGACCCGGGCGCCCGGGTCGAGCTCAGGGTCGGCTGCCAGCTCGTCCTCCGACACCAGCCGGAGATGGCCGACCGCATGCGCAGTCGCTGCGGCGAACGGATAGTGCCGCCGGAACCCGGCGACGACCGACAGCTCCGGATGATCGCTCTGGTGCGTCCGAACCCGAGCGACCTGCGCCCACGACAGATCCTCCGCGATCACCATCGGCGCGAGGCGGTCGACGCCCCGGCGGCGAACCCGGTCGTGCAGCGTCGCCGCATCGGACACCCCCAGGCCGGCGACGAACAGCAGCGTCCGGTCGAGGTTGCGCGCCTCGTCCGGAAACAGCAGCAGGTTCCAGGTCGGTCGATTGTCGGCGAGGATTCGCCCCCGACGGTCGTAGATCGTACCCCGCACCGCGCTCAACGGCAGTCGCCTGAGGCGGTTGTTCTCGGCCATTCTGCGCCAGTGCTCGCCGGCCACCAGCTGGAGCTGGGCGATGCGCAGGTGAAGGGCCCCGAGGCCGAGAAACGCCAGCAGCAGCAGCAGCACCGCACGCCGCCGAACCGGTGCCAGATCGTCGCGGATCTCCATTGCCGGCTACCGCAGCTTGCGCGCCCGGTAGGCGCGCCAGCGGGTTGGAAGATCGACCGCGAGGAGCCACCCGACGAGCCCGCACCAGACGGCGGTGAGGCCACCCGTGACCAGAACGAAGCGCCAGGTCAGAGGCGTCGCGATGCCGAGCGGCAGGAGGGCGACCTGACGGACCAGGATCATGACCACCGCGCCGACGCCGCCGAAGACGAACCACGCCTTCGGCGTCCGGTCCGCGACCAACGGGGCGAGCAGGCTGACCAGTACCGCCGCCGCGCTCCACGCGATGGCTCCCGGGCCGACCACGGGCTCCAGGGCGAGATCCCAGGCGATACCGAGCAGGATGGCGAAGTGGGGCCAGCGGCGCTCCTCGCGAAGCAGCGGTGGACCGATCACGAACACCATGGGAAGCAGGATCGACGCCAACCATCCAGGCCACAGCGGCCAGCCCAGCAGCAGCTGAGCCGCCAGCGACACCGCGACCAGTAGAACGGTGATCACGGTGTCGGCTCCCCGGTCGGTGCCGTCGAGACCCAGCCGTCGAGCAGCACCACCGCGCGGGCGGTGGCGACCGCCGCCGCCGGCGCCGCGCGAACGTCGAGGAAGGCACCGGCGCGTTCACGAACCGAGGTCACCCTGCCGACCGGCAGGCCGGGCGGATAGACCCCATCGGCGCCGCTGGTGACGAGCCCCTCGCCGCGCAGCAGCGATGCCTGGCGAGGCACGAACTGAATCTCGAGATCACCGGTGTCGCCACCGATCGCGAGCGCGTCGAGGCGACCGTCTGTGGTCTGCACGGCGACCGCCGCCACGGGGTGGGTGATCAGCTCGATCCAGCACCGCCGCCCGGCACATCGCACGACCCGACCGATCACTCCACCGGCAGCGAGCGCCGGGGTGTCGGGCGCGACGCCCCGGGCGTCGGCCAAAGCGACGATCATGCGACCGCTGTGGAGATTGCGATAGATGGTTCTCGCCGGCACGGCGCTCGGTGCCAGCTTCGGGACGAGGTCGTACAGGGCCGCGAGCTCCCGCCGTGCGCCGGCATCCTCCTCGAGGATGCGATTGAACGCGCGGGCGGTCTCGAGCTCGAGCTCGAGGCGTCGGGTGTCGGCTGCCAGATGGGCCGCGCCCGCGATCGCCGTCCACCCGTCCCGCACGAACTCACCGGCCACATCGGCGAGGCGGACGACCGGAGAGACCGCCAGGCGCGCCCATGACACCACGACCAGCTCGCCGCCGGGTGCGCGGACCTGAGCCGCCGCGATCAGCTCGAGCAGAATCCAGAGCAGGACCGTGCGCAGCATGAGGATGCGCCGCTCGGTCATGGTCTCTTCCGTCTCTTCGGCGTCGGCCGGTGCCCGGTCATGGCAGCGGGGCTGGTGCCGACGCCGGGCGCATTGACGCGGTCCTCAGGCAATCGCGATCTTGCGCAGCAGATCGATGTTCGTGAGCATCAGGCCGGTGCCGCGAACCACGGCCGACGACGGCTCCTCGCAGTGCGCCACGGGGAGGCCGGTTTCCTCTCTGAGTCGCTTGTCGAGGTTCTTCAGGAGCGACCCGCCGCCGGCGAGAATGATCCCCTTGTCCATGATGTCGGCCGACAGCTCGGGTGGAGTTCGCTCAAGCGCGTTGCGGACCGCGTCGACGATGGTCGCGACGATCTCGGTCAGCGCCTCGCGAACCTCTTCGTCGGTGATCGTCAGGTTCTTCGGTACGCCCTCGACGAGGTCGCGCCCTTTGACCTCCAGGCTGAGCGGTTCGTCGAGCGGGTAGGCCGAACCGACCTCCATCTTGATCAGCTCGGCCGTGCGCTCACCGAGCAGGAGGTTGTACTTCTTTTTCAGGTACTGGATGATCGCCTCGTCCATCTCGTTACCGGCGACGCGGACCGACCTCGAGTAGACGACGCCGGCAAGCGAGATCACCGCGACGTCCGACGTGCCGCCGCCGATATCGACGATCATGTTGCCCGACGGTTCCGTGATCGGCAGTCCAGCACCGATCGCCGCGGCCATCGCCTGCTCGATGAGATAGACCTCGCTGGCCCCCGCCTTCAACGCGGTGTCCTTGACGGCACGCTTCTCGACCTGGGTGATCTCGGACGGGACCGAGATGACGATCCTCGGCCGGACCAGAAACGACCGTCCGTGAGCCTTCTTGATGAAGTGCTCGAGCATCTTCTCGGTGACCTCGAAGTCGGCGATGACACCGTCCTTCATGGGTCGAATCGCCTGGATGTTGGACGGTGTCTTGCCGAGCATCTCCTTGGCCTTGGCGCCGACCGCCTCGACGCGGTTGGTGATCCGGTTGACGGCGACGATCGACGGCTCGACGACGGCGATACCCCGACCACGAACGTACACCAGGGTGTTCGCGGTGCCCAGGTCGATGGCGAGATCGGATGAAAACAGCCCCAAGAGGCTGGACAGCGGCATCAATAAACCTCCACGAAGACCTTCTCGGTGCGGCGTGTCTCGTTGCCGGCGGGATCGGTCGCCACGACCTCGATGGTGTTCCATCCTTCGCGCGGGATCTCGATCGTCTTGCGGAATCTGCCGTCCGAGTCCGTGATGACGTACTCGCCGTTCACCGTGACCGCCGCCCCGGCCTCGGTCTGGCCCTGGATGATGAACATGGCGCCGAGCTGTTGGGCGGGCAGCAGAGTCAGAGACGGCGCGGTGCGATCGGTGAGCACCGATCGGTCGAGAGAGGAGTAGACCCGCATCCGACGGACCTGACTCCACTCGCTGACGACGTCGGTACCCGACACCAGGGCGGCGCGCCAGAAGTAGGTTCCCGGAGCGACCAGCCGGACCCGTGCGCTGTCGCGCGCCATGCCCGGGCTGTCGATCTCGAGCGTGTCGGGACCGAAGCGGCGTGACCGGCTGATCTGCAGGTGGACGAGCTGATCGTCACCGCGGCCCCGCCACTCGAGGCTGACCTCCTGAGTCTTCTTGAGATCGAAGCTGGCGTTGTTCTGTGGTGCCAGCAACTGCGGCGGATCGGGGATTGTCTGCGTCGCGGACAGCTCGCCGAGGTTGTCGGTTTCGACCTGTTGCCGGGTCCCGAGCACAACCTCGGCGCCGCCGGTTGTGGTGACCTTGGCCCGTCCGTCGTAGGTCGCGACCCTGGTCGACCCCAGTTCGCCGTCCTCGACGTCGACCGCGACCCGGCTGTCGCTCGCGATTTCGGTCTCGGTGGTCTCGGTGGTGACCGTCGAGCCCGAACCCGAGGTCATCACCTGGACCCGGCCGACCCGCATCTTGACCGTCCCGCTCGGCGTCGCCGACTCGGGCGTGTGTCGGATCTCGAGCAACGAGTCGGGCGCGATCCGGTACAGGTTGCCGTCGCTGAACAGGATCTCCGCCGAGCCGTCGCGACCGCAGCGGACAAAGTCGCCGTTGAACACCGGCATCCGGTGCTGCGCGTTTTCCCACTCCGTTGCCCCCGCACGCTGCAGCTGGACACGTCCCTCGAGGCTGAAGAACTCGCCGACGCCGGCCAATTGGTCGGCGCCCGAGCCGGCGAGCGCGAGGAAGCGCAGCCGGGCGCTCTCCGCGTCGGTCTCGGCCTCGCCCCACCGCTCTTCGAGGTAGCTCGATCGTGCCGACTCGAGCTGGCTCGACGCCTGACCCAGCTCGCGACGCAGGCGCTGCGGCAGAACCTGGGCTTCCGCCTTGCTTTCGGCGAGCTCGGCCCGTTCGATGGCGCGGCGCGCCCGGGCTTCCGGTGGCAGGTTCAACCGCTGGTAGGCCACGAAGACCAGTCCTGCGGCAACAACACCCGTGATCACGATCGCGATCACCCGTTTGATGTTGCCGATCCGGATGAGATACCAGTCGATCTGAATCGAGCTTCGCACGCCGTCCATTCCCCCAGTTCGCACCGTAACATGCTCGATCACAAGCAGCAAGCAGCCCATCGCGGCTTGCGCGAGAGGGTCGTCTCGGGTAGACTTCGCTGTCCTGATCGGGCCCCTGGGAGGACGTCCATGGCTTTGAAATGGCTCCGAGACAATCTCCGCCACCTCAAGTTCATTCTGTGGGGGGTGGTGGCCGTTTTCGTGCTGCTGGTCTTCGTGGATTGGGGCGCTGGTCGCTCCGGTCCGGGAGGCAGCACCGACACCGCCGTACGGGTCGGCGACACGACGATTTCGCGCCAGGAGTTCCTGTCCCAGATGCGACGGCTGGAGCAGCAGTACTCGCAGCGTTTCGGGGACCAGTGGAACGACATCAAAGGCCAGATCAACCTGTTCGACGAAACCATGGCGTACATGACGAACCGCATCCTCCTGCTCGAGGAGGCCGAACGTGCGGGGATCCACGTCTCGGACACCGAGCTGCAGGACGACATCCTGGCGATGCCTCTGTTCCACGACGACAACGGCGACTTCGTCGGGCCGGCGACCTACGAGCGCATCCTGCGCGGCTACCTTCAGATGACGCCGCAGGAGTTCGAACGGGCGCATGCAGAAGATCTCGCGCTCAACAAGCTCAACGCCCTGATGCGGCGCGGTGTCTATGTCGCCGACTCCGAAATCGAGCGCACCATTCGCCGCGAACGGGAGCTCGCCGACTTCGACGCCGTTTTACTGCCGTACGAGCGCTTTCTCAGCGAGGTCACGCTGGGCGACGACGAGGTGCGGGCCGCCTACGACGCGTCGG
>JASFPU010000060.1:0-9922 GCA_050115855.1 Holophagae bacterium | reverse complement strand
GGAGGATCCCCAGGTCGCGCATGAGGAGCGAGTCCGGCACGCCACCGGTGCACGGGAAGTCCTCCGACAGGGCGAAGCCGAGCCCCATGTGGACGCCGCCCTCAATCTGGCCGGCGCACAGCTGCGGGTTGATGGCGCGGCCGACGTCGTGCGCCGCGACGACCCGCTCGATCAGCCCGTCGTCATCGAGGACGACGACCTGGGTGGCGTAGCCGAACGCCATGTGGGTCATCGGCTCGTCGACGTCGGCCCCCGGCGGGGTCGTGAAGTCGACGATGTACTCACCGCGAAAGGTGCGCCCGGCGAGCGCCTCGAGCGACGACGATCGCAGCGCGTCGGCGAGCTCGACGGCGGCGCGCCGGCCGGCAGCGGTGCACAGGGCGGTCGCCCGCGATGCCGTGGTCATGCCGCACTCGACCCGTGAGTCGCTGGCTGTACGGACCGACATGCGGCCCGGATCGAGCCCCGTCTCCTCGCTCACTACCTGGCGCAGGATCGTGTGCAGACCCTGGCCCATTTCGGTGAAGCCGGTGAGGATGTGCAGCCGTCCGTCGCCGGTGACCTCGATGAGGACCCGACCCGTGTCGTCGGCGCCATTGCCGATGCCGGTGTTCTTCAGTCCGCACGCGATGCCGGCGGTCCGGGCCGATTTGTAGACGTCGCGCACCGCCTCCAACGTCCGCCGGATGCCACAGCTCGCGGTCATCCGCTGGCCGGTCGCGAAGCGATCGCCCGGGTCGAGAACGTTGCGCTCGCGGATGTCGTAGCCGTCGAGGCCGACCCGCTCGGCGAGGCGGTCGAGGACGCCCTCCATGGCGAACGCCGCCTGGTTGACGCCGAAGCCACGCATCGCGCCGCACGGCGGGTTGTTGGTGTACACGGTGCGCGCCTCGACGTCGACCGCCGGCACCCGGTACGGTCCGCACGAGTGGCCGGCGGCGCGTTCGAGCACCTTGGCGCCGACCGAGGCGTAGGCGCCGGTGTCGCCGACGATCCGGGCGCGGACCGCGGTCAGTCGGCCGTCGGCGTCGCACCCGGCCCGATAGTGCAGGGTCAGTGGGTGGCGCTTCGGGTGGATGCGCAGGCTCTGTTCGCGGGTCAGGACGACCCGGACCGGCCGGCCGAGCAGGTGGCCAGCGAGCGCGGCGTGGCCCTGTACCGACAGGTCCTCCTTGCCGCCGAAGGCGCCGCCGTTGCTGACCAGCTCGACCCGGACGCGGTCGGGATCGACACCGAGGATGGCGGCAATCTGCCGCTGGTCGTCGTGCACCCCCTGCCCCTGGGACAGGACCGTCAGACCGTCGTCGTTCGGCACGGCGATCGCGGCCTCAGGCTCGAGGAAGGCATGCTCGATGCGCTGGGTGCGGAAGGTCGACTCGACGGTGTGCGCCGACGCGGCGAACGCCGCCTCGACGTCGCCGCGGCGGAAGGCACAGACCTCGAGCAGGTTGCCGGCGTCGTGGATCGTCGGCGCGTCGGGCGCCAGCGCCTGATCGGGGTCGGTGACCGGATCGAGGACGCCGTACTGGACCGACACCCGATCTGCCGCGGTCCGCGCACGGTGCTGCGTCTCGGCGACGACGACCGCGAGGACGTCGCCGACAAAGCGTGTGACCTCGCCCTCCGCAACCAGCAGCGGCCAGTCGCGGACGACGAGGCCGTGGTGGCGGTCGCCCGGGATGTCGCCGGCGGTGAGGACGCGGACCACGCCGGGCGACGCCTGCGCGGCTGTCGTGTCGATGCGAACCACCCGCGCCCTCGGGTGCTCCGAGAGGACGAGCGCGCCGTGCAGCATGCCGTCGTACCGCAGGTCGGCGACGAAGCTCTTCACACCGAGCACCTGATCGTGGCCGCGGTACCGGGGGCTCGGTGCGCCGACGCCGGAGCCGGGATCACCGGTGGGCGGCGCACCGCCCGCTCCGGCGAGCTGGATGGCATCGACGATGCGGTGGTAGCCGGTGCACCGGCAGAGGTGGCCGTCGAGCGCCTTCACCACGCGCTGCCGGTCGGCGGTCAGGCCCTGATCGATCAGATGGGCCGCCCTCATGGCAACCCCCGGCGTGCAGAATCCGCACTGGACCGCGCCGCTGCGGATGAAGCTGTCCGCCAGCAGCTGCCGCTGGTGCTCGGGCAGGCCTTCGAGGGTGACGACCTCGCGGCCGGCGACCCGCGCCGGGTCGAGCAGACAGGCGAGCGCCGGGCGGCCGTCGAGCAGCACCGTGCAGCAGCCGCACACGCCCTGGGGGGCGCAGCCGTCCTTGACCGACGTGATCCCGAGCCGCTCGCGCAGGACGGACAGCAGGTGCTCGCCCTCCTCGTAGTCGATCGCGATCGGTCGGCCGTTGACGGTGAACCGGACCGACGGCATCAGATCTCGACGCCGTTGCGCACGGCGATCAGCTCGGCGGCGACCGACACCGCGATCTCCTCGGGGGTGTGGCTGCCGATGGCGACCCCGACCGGCGCCCGCACCCGCGCCAGGGCGGCCGGGTCGGCGCCGTCCGCCGCCATCTCGGCGAACAGCTTTCGCACCTTGGCCGTACTCCCCATGAGTCCGAGGTAGCGGACCTCGCGGCCGAGCAGGCGTTCGACGACGTGCCGGTCGTGGTTGTGGCCGAAGGTCATGACGACCACCCACGACCGGTCGCCGTCGGGCACCTCGTCCGCGATCCGGTCGTAATCGACGACGCGGAGCTCGTGGGCAAAGGGGTTTTCGGCCATAGTCGGCAGATCGGGCCGGTTGTCGAGGACCACGACCCGGAAGGGGAGGGTGGCCATGACCCGGGACAGGGCGAGCGCAACGTGACCGCCGCCGACGATGGTCAGCGTGTCGAGCAGCCCGACTGGAGCCGTAAAGGTCCAACCGCCGCCGTCGCGTTCGAGTCGCATCGGTCCTGCCTCGCCGGCCCGAAAGGAGAGCCCGTCCGGGCTGAGCGTTGTGGTTCCGGTTTCGTGGTTCTCGAGAGTTGCGACGATCCCTTCGATCCCTTTTCGTGACGACCGCGTGAGCGGGAGGAACGAAAAGAGCTGCCTCCCGCTGCACAACGTCCCGCCCGCTTCATCGGTGTGGACGAACTCGGCGAGGTCGGTGCCGCCACCGGTGCGCGCCCGCTCGACCATGACGTGCTCGGCGACGCCGCCGCCGACGGTGCCGGACTGGCCGCTGTGGGTCACGACGACGAACGTCCCGGTGACGCCGGGCACCGAGCCCGAGTGCTCGACGACGGTGACCAGGGTCGCCGGCTCCCCGGCGTCGATGGCGTCGAGCGCGAACCGCCACGGCTCGACGGACGGTGTCGGTTGGGCTTTCATGCCCTCATTGTACGGCGCTCCGGGAAGCGGATGCTCGCTGGCCACCACCATTCGACAGATCGTGAACTGTCGCTCGGTTGCAGCTGACTTACAGCTCCGTTGCCGAGAGGGTCCTTCAGGATTCGCGGTGCGATTTCTTACCGCGAAGGGCGCCAAGCCCGGACGCCAAGAACGCGAGGCATCGCAACTCGAAGCTGGCGGCGGTGACTGGAGTCGTAGAGGGTTGGCGGTTCGAACTCGCGATTCGAGGAGGGTGAGTCTTGAAACACGGAGCTCACGGAGTACCCTGGCCGGTCGAGGGCGGAGGGCTCAAAGCGCATGCCGGATGGCGAAGGAGCCGCCGATGCCGTACATGAACGGTGGCTCGCCGATCGCGTTCGATCGCATCATGGACTTCGGGTTGTCGGCGTCGGGGAGGGGGTGGCCCTCGAGCACCGGTGTGCTCGGCAGATCCGGCACCTTGTACGTCGACAGCGTGCAGCCGCGCCGGCACCTGGCGCGGTGCGTCGGTGCCCGGGTCACGATCGATTCCACCCATTGACGGTCGCCAGGCGTCACCGGATCGCGTCGCATGTCACAATTGAGCGACGTGAGTACGCGTGACCTCGCCACGAGCAGCCGTGAATGGATCACGATCGCCGCGGCCACCGCGGTCGTCGTGGCAGCCTCCTGCACGACGCACGGTGGTGCGACGCCCGACGTGCCTGAGCCCGCGATGCCACCGGTCGACGTTCTCGAGGGAAACTTCGCCCAGGCCACGTACGTCGTCGAGGTCGAGGTCGACGGCGTGCGCCGTGTGGCCGAGTTCCCATCCGACTCGGGTGACGTGGGCTACGTGCAGTACGCCGTCGTCGGCGTCGTCCTCGAGGTGTTCAAGGCGAGCGGGCGGTCCGAGCTCGTGTCGCAGGACATCGAGTACCGTTTCACGCAGGAGCACGACGAGAACTCCGCTCCGGCGGTGACGGCGGGCAGTCGGTCCGTCGTCTTCCTGCGGCGAGCGGGCGACCCGGAGGCGTTCTGGGTGATCGGCAACGGGGCGCAGATCGAGGCCAGCCCCCAGACAGTTTGGGCCGTTCGGCAGATCGCGGCTCGAGAATGACGGGACGAGCGACGTGGCCCGACGTACGTCACGACGCCTCTGTAAACCACGACCAGGAGGACGCAGGACAATGACCCAACGTGAAGAACCGGGGAGCCGACGGGATCATGAACCTCCGGACGCGATCCAGTCGTGGGGCTGGCGGTACCACCATCTCGGCATCCCGACCGACGTCGTGCGTGATGGGGAGGTGTACCTCGAGCAGTTCGGGATGTACGTCAGTGGGTTCGGGTCGAGCCCGTACGGCATCGAGTGGATGCGGTTCGAGGAGGACAGCTCCGTGTCGGAGCTGATCCGGACCGTGCCCCACCTCGCGTTCGAAGTGGACGATCTCGAGGCGGCCCTCGAGGGCAAGGAGGTCCTCACGCCGCCGAACTCGCCGTCCGACGGCGTGCGGGTCGCGATGATCGTCCACGACGGGGCGCCGGTCGAGCTGCTGCAGTTCGAGTGAGAGAGCCGCGGCAGGCAAACGCAGGGTCGGGGACGACCCGACCGGACACGGCAGAGGAGGCGAGCACGAGCATGCGACGGATTGTCTACAGCGTCGCGATGAGCCTGGACGGGTTCATCGCCGCTCCCGACGGCGAGTACGACTGGATCCCGAACGAGCCCGACATCGACTGGGGCGCGTTCATTGAACGCTTCGACACGGTCCTGATGGGGCGTCGGTCGTACGAGGCGGCGCTGACCGCCCCCGGCGGTGGCGCGTTGCCGGACCTGAGGACGATCGTCATCTCGACCACCCTCCGCCCGGAGGACCATCCGGACGTCAGGGTCGTCTCGAAGGAGGTCGACCGTGTGATCGAAGCACTCCGGCGCGCGTCGGGCAAAGACATCTGGCTCTTCGGCGGCGGTTCGCTCTTCCGGAGCCTCTTGGAGCGCGGCCACGTCGACCGGGTCGAGATCGGACTGATTCCGGTGCTGCTCGGCGGCGGAATCCCGCTGCTGCCGCAACCCGCTGCGACCGTGCCGCTCCGCCTGGTCGACCAGCACACCTATCCGACGACCGGGACCGTGCTGTTGACCTACGAGGTCCAGCGCCCCGCGACGTGACGCGCCGATGGGATGGACCGTCGGCAGATACAGCACGATCGGGCGATCAGGCAGTTGATACCCGATGCCCCAGCAGCCGTGGATGAGGTACGACGAAACCTGGTACCGACGTGCTTCATCGGCTCCCACTGGGAGATTTCTCAGCGATGAAAACAGTGCACGAGTGAGCGTGACGCGGTTCCGGATAGGTCAGGGACGCTCGAGATCGAGGTATCCCTCGTGGGCTCGAACCACGACGCGAGCTCGTGCGACTCTGACCCTGACGCGGTGCCAACTGCCGTCCCCGCGACGGTCGGACGGATAGTAGCCAAGGGCGTACTGGCGACGCAGCTCGTTCAAGATCTCAACGAAGACCAACTGAATCTCGTCGGCTGAGTTCAGGGTGAAGACCTTGCCACCGGTGAGCTCGACGATCTCTTCGAGTGCAGCGAGATTGCGGCGGTATTCCTTCGGCGCGCGCCACGACGAGGCCAACCGGACGCTGCCGGGGGCGTCGTCACCGCCGTCAACCAGCCGGATCCAGTAGACCATCGCGCGGCTCATCCGCACGTGCTCGAGAAGGTCGGCCCCCGATAGCCCGCTGTGGGAATCGATACCGTCACTGAGCACGACCACGACGCGGCGTCCCTGCTGGAGCTCCAGCCGCTTCAACGCAACGTAGACTGCGTCGTGAACCGCGGTACCGCCTTCCCCTCGATTGCCCACCAGTCCTGCGGCGAGAATCTCCCGATCGTTGGTGAACGGTGTCACTTCGCGAATCGTGTCGGAGAACGTGATCGCCGTTGCCTGATCGAGGTCTCGCATGCCGTCGATGAAAGCCAGCGCTCCGTCGCGGGCCGCGGCGAGCTTGGTTCCGACCATGCTTTCGCTGGTGTCAATCAGCAGCGCCGCTGTGAACGGAACGTTTCCAGCCGCAAAGGTCACCAGCTTTTGTGGTTCGCCGTTATCCAGTACCGTGAAGACCTCGCGTCCCAGGCCGACGACCGGCTCGTCATCTTGAAGCACGGTGACGTAGAGCTGCCGCAGCCCCACCTCGTACTCCGTGCCGATCTCGACCGGAAGCGTCGAGATCCGATGGCGAGCTTCGCGACCATCGACATCCGTAGCCACCACTTCGATCTCGTGACGCTGGTTCTTCTCACCGAGATCGATCCGCAGACGATACGGAGCCGAGCTCACCATTCCGACCGGCCGCCCGTCGACGAAAAACGCCACGTCGCGGACCCGGGCATATGCCACCACCTGAGCTTCGATCTCGATCTCGCCGATGACGGCTTGACTGGCTCGCGGGTTTGCGATGTGCACCCAGATCCCGCCGCTCTCGGCCGCCATCGAACCCACGGCCACGACGAGCGCGAGCCAACCCACCGCACCGACCGTGACAGCACTGCAGCGTGTCACGGCGTCACCCCACGCATCGCATCTCGAGCAGCGAGCTCGGCCTCGGCAAGGGGTGTTCGGAACTGGCTCCGATCGATCTCGGGCCACTGCGAGTAACGGTACCTCGCCGACGCGTCCCGCCGCGCACTGCCGAGGCCGATCTCGGCCAGCACCGAGGAAGCCTGCCCGGGGCGTCCAGCCAAATCGAGCGCATGGGCGAGGAGGATTCGCAGGCGCTGATTGTCGGGAATCTCTGAGGTGCCTTCGAGAAGGACATCGACAGCGTCGTTCAGACGACCTTGCGCGATCAGGGCGCGTCCGAGCTCCTGGTACGCAAGGGTGCGGATCCACGGAGTGGTGGCAGGTGTCAGCAACCCCCTGAGGAGCTCCTCGGCCTCGCGCTCGTCGCCATTCCGAGCGTGACACACCGCGAGCCGGAGCCGGGCCTCGAGGTGGTCGTGATCGAGTTCGACGAGTCGTCTCAGGGGACGGATGGCCTCCGAGGGGTGGCCGCTCCTCTCTGCGAGCGCGCCAAGCGCCAGCAAAGACCGGGGACTGTTTACAGCGATCTTCTCGGCCACCTCGAGTAGCTGCCGAGCGTCCTCCAGTTTCCTGGAACGTACCAAGTGGTCGGCAAGATCGAGCAGCACGGCCTCGGTGAAACCAGCTGGCGGCTGCCAGCCCTCGAGGTTTTCGGCCTCGAGGGCGAGGAGCGCCGCCGACTCCCACGAGTGACTCGCCAGCGAGCTCTCCGCCCGAGCGAGGTACCAGTGGTACATATCCCGATGGATCAGCACCGCTGCCATCAGAACGGCTGGACGCTGTGAAGCCAGTTCGGACAGCACCGATCCCTCCGCAGCAACCAGCTTACGCCACGCTCCCGTGTTTCCCTTTGCAGCGACGGGGCGCTCGAGCTCGCTCAGGATGCGTCTGGAAGCGACACGATCACCGTCCGCCCAGGCCCGCAGCCCCGCGAGGTAGGCGGTGCGCATCGAGTTGTGCTCGATCTCACGTTGTGACGGCTCGTCGGCCATCGTGCTCAGACTGTCTTTGCCGCTGTCTCCCACCTCGCCGAGATCGGTCCACGCCAGCTCGTCCGGGCTTTCGTGAATGACCACCGACAACGGTCGATCGGTCGATCGATCCTGAGTATCGTCATCGACGAACATCACCAAGCGGTACTCACCACTGGGAAGATCCGGGGCGTCGACCTCACCGTTGGCGTACCCGAGGGTCGAATCGATCGCCTGGGAACCGAGACGAAGGTCCGGTTCCAGAACCGAGTTCCCGTACCGGTCCTCCAAGCGAACCGCGATCGGTCGGCCGTCCGCGACTGCCGATCCCGCTGCGGTCACCGCCAGAGCCTGGTCCGAACGCCATGCCGGGCGTGCCGACGGCCACGCGTCACTGTCGGCGGCACCGGTTTCGATGCCGCTCATCGAAAGACCCGGCTGAATGGTCTTGAACCATCTGTCGGTCGGCTCGGGAACGATGGGCGGCAGCAGAATCGGCCCCTTCGCTCCACTGAGCTCCAGATCGAGGTCGCGACGCTCCAAATAGTAATCACCGGAGACACGGTTGCGGACCAACACCCGCAACGAGCACCGTGTTCGAGGGGCGGTGACGCTTCCGACGTGCTTGAGCCCTGAGCCCAACACACCGCTGAGCTCGTCGTCGGTGTCGAGTACCACGCCGCTTGCGACGTGGGCGATCAGCACGTCGTTCTCGTCAAGGAGGTACGCCGCCACCTCGATCGGCACCGGACTCGACGGCGAACCGGCCAGCAGCGTCGCTCCGTCGACCTCCACGACGAAGCACAATCCGACGTCAACGCGTTGATCACCTGGGGTTTCGACCGTCCAGGTCAGGGCGCCGTTGACCTTGCCTCCACTGTGCCCCGAGAGCAAAAGGGCGGCGCCGTGGGCGTCGACGCCGGGGAGCTGAATCGCGATCTGAGGAGGCCTCGAGTACGTCGCCGCCGGGACCACCGTGACCTTCGGTGTCGCCGCCGGTTCGACCTCGACCTGTCGCGACGGGTCGGGTTGAACTGATGGCGCCGGTCGCGCCGCGGCGACTGTCTCGAGGACCAGCTCGCTGAGATCCGTCCAGACGAGTGCGTCGGCGCGGTCGTGGATCCACACCGACAGCCGGCGATCGATCGACGGCCGGTCAGGTGACCGATCAACACTGATCACGAGCCGGTACCGTCCGCTCGCGAGCTCCGGTGCTGCCAGAGTTGCCGTGGCGACGCCCATCCCATCGTCGGAGACCGTCGTACCGCCGATATCCAGGTGCGGTTCGAGGACGACCGTGCCCGTCGCATCCAGAATCCGAGCGGTCACGGGTTGCCCCTGTGCGACCGCCGAACCGGCGACGAGCATTGCGAGCTGTCGATCCGACCGCCACGCGTGGCGAGCTGACGGCCACCAAGGCGCGCCGGATGGCAGGAGTTGCGCGCCTTCCGTTGTCACGCCTGATTGGATCGTCCGGAGCCACCGGCCGCGCTCGTCGAGGACGACCGGCGGCAGCAGCGTTGGCGTGCCCGTCGCGTCGTGATCGAGCACCAGCTCGCGGCGGAAGAGACAGTACCTACCGGTCGTCCGGTTTCGAACCAGAACCCGTAACGAGCACCGGCCTTTTACAGCCGTCAGCTCGCCGAGGTGGCTCAGACCGGCATCCAAGACCCGGCCGCGATCGTCCGCGTCGTCGAGCGTCACTCCATTCGCGACGTGCGAGATCAGCTGCCCTCCTTCGTCGAGGAGGTAGGCGATGATGTCGACGTTGATCGGATCAGATGGCGCCCCCGCCATCAGGCTCTTTCCATCGATTTCGACGGCAAAACGCAGAGGGACGTGATCGCCTTGAGTGCTTCCTTCGTCCACGGTCCAGGTGAGGGCACCGGCGACCTCACCGCCCCGGCCCCGAGACATCAGCAGCGCGGAATCGCGGGCAGCGACGACGGTCATCGGCGAGGCGATCACCGGCGTGTGGCGACCCGGCAGCCCTTCGGAGGACACGGCCGTTCCGGCGATCCATCCCGCGAAGAGCAAAGACACGACGCCGTGACGGCGGACGACC
>JASFPU010000059.1:0-9951 GCA_050115855.1 Holophagae bacterium | reverse complement strand
TGTCCTCGGCGCCACTGGCTTCGACGCGCCCTTCACCGGCGGCCGGGACGCCGGCGCCTCCTGCGGCGGCGCAGCCGGTTGGGGCGCGGCCGCCACCGGTTGTGACGTGGGGGTCGCCGGCGGCGGCGGTGGCGGTTCGGTCGGTGGCGGCGGATTCGCGGTTGCCGCTTCCGGCTGAGCGGGTGGCGGCGGGGACGGTGCGGGCGGCGCCGTCGCCGGCTGCTCCGGTAGATTCGCCATGTCGACCATCACGGTCGCGTCGTCGGTCGGCGGATCGGCGAAGACCAGCGTGCTCGTGCCGATGGTGATCTCGTCGCCGTCGGCCAACACGTGTCGTTCGATCCGCGTCCGGTTGACCCACGTCCCGTTGCTGCTGCCGAGATCGCGGATGACGTAGCCGTCCTCGGTCGTGGCGATCTCGGCGTGCCGTCTCGACACGCCCTCGTCGTCGAGCGTCCACTCGTTGTCGTTGGCGCGGCCCAGAGTCATCGGGGTCGCGTCCGACGGCAGCTCGCGTTCGAGAACCTCGTCGCCTGACGTCAGCTTCAGTCGCGCCATCGTGTCCACCCTTCACTCAAATTGATGGCAACAGGATAGCGCAGAAAACGTCGGCGAGTGAGGCGGCCGACGATCGTCCGACTGCGCTACAGTGATCTCGCATCTCATGACGGAACAGCATCGCCCCCGCCCGGAATCAACCATCGACGACCAGCTCGCCACCCCGGCAGTCGACCGTTTTCTGACTCGACACCCCGAGCTCCGGGCCCGGGTCGGTGCCGTCCTCGACGCCGCGAACGACGTTCGTCGGATCCGACCCGCGGCGCTGCCCGACGATCCGACACCAACCGGCCGCGGGCCGCGCCTGGCTCGCTTGGAGGTCGCGCTCGAGGACGCGGTGGCCGAGCTCGAAGCGGTCGCCGCCGCGGCGGACGCCGGCCCGAGCCGCGTCCACGTGGCGGTCCGGCGCGTTCTCGGAACGATCGCCGAGCTCCGGGTCCACAGCCAGCGGTTCGACCAACCGCGTCCCCGAGGCGAGCCGGCAGCACGGTCGGCTCTGGTCGGCGCGCTGCACCGGTTTCGGACTGCCCTCGACCGGCTGCGTCGCGACGCCCGCCGCGCCGGCGCCGGCCGGCTGCCGTGGCGGCTCGAGCTCGCGACCGATATCGACCCGGTGACCCACGCCGACGACATCGAGCTCGGTGGGCCCGGGCTGCCGGGAACACCGGCCGCCGATCTGCCACGCGGCGACCGCTGCCTGCTGACCGGGACGCCATATCTGCTCGACAGCCGCCGGGTACCGGTGACGCGGTACAGATCGCTCGACAGCTGGGCCACGGTCCTGTCGCCGTGGGCGCACGGCATCGCACACCGCATCAGCGCGGCCCTCGAGCGGCTCGCGACCAGCTACCCGGAGGCGGTGCGAAAGCTCGTCGACGTGGCGCCCTGGCTGGTCGAGGAGCGGATCGCCGTCGTCGCCAACCCGAGCTTCGTCCGGCTCGGTCTACTCGACACGTCGTCGCTGGCCGTGGCCGCCAACAACACGCTGCTCGCCCACACCGATCTACCCCTGCTCGGCCATCGGGGTGCGGGCGGGCGGCTCCGCTCGATCGGCGCACGCGACCGAACCGAGGCCATGCTTGCCGGCTCGGAACCCGGCTACGGATGGTCGACCTACGGCGACGTTCGTGACCGCGCCCTCGGGCTCGCGCACGGCCTCGAGCGCGTCGGTGTCCGGCCCGGAAGCCGGCTCGCGATCGTCACTCGGACCAACCGACCCGAGTTCTTCATCACCGACCTCGCCTGCGTGTTCTCCGACCTCGTTTCGGTCGGTGTGCTCGACACCCTGGCCGACGACGCCGTGTACGATATCGCGGCGGCCGCCGAGGTCGAGACCGTGGTCGCCGACCGCGACAACGCCGCACGCTTCACCACCGAACGCTGCCGCGCGCGTTGTCCGATGATGACCACGGTGGTGGTCCTCGATCCGCCGACCGAGCCGGCGCGCGCCGGTGGTCTGATTCAGGTCGTGGCGTTTGACGACGTGGTCACGTCGATCGGCGAGATCGACCCGGCGTGGCGGTCGTCGTCCGGGGTCGCACCGTCGACACCGGTCATCCACGACGATGACGACGGCGTCGGAGCTGTCGAAGCCGCCGGCATCACCGAGGACGGCGACGACGATGTCTTCACTCTGGTGTTCACGTCAGGCACCACCGGCCACGCCAAGGGCGTGGTGATCACCCGCCGCCAGTGGATCGAGGTCATGCAGCCGAAGGGCGGCCTGTGGCCCCATGTCGAGGTCTCGTACCAACCGTCGGCGCTCGGCGCCGACCGGACCGTCATGTGGCGCGCCTTCGCCGCCGGCGGACGGATCGGGTTCGGCCGTCGCAGCGCGGGTCTGCTGGCCGACATCCAGGCCATCCGCCCGACCGTGCTCGAGGCACCGCCGGCGATCCTCAACGCGCTGTACGGAGAGTTTCGTCGGGCGGTGAACGATCCAGAGTGCAGCCGCGAGCGGCTGGCTGCGGTCAAGCGTCGGATGCGCGACCAGCTCGGTGGTCGGCTCGCCTTTCTCGCCACCGGCGGCGCGGCCAGCGAGCCCGCCGTGCGCGAGGTGCTGGGGGAGGTGCTCGGACTGCCGGTCGCCGAGGGGTACGGCACCACGGAGACCGGCACCATCGCGACCGACGGCCGGCTCAAGCCGGACATCGAGTTCCGGCTCGTCGATGTCCCGGACCTCGGCTTCACCGCCGCCGACCGGCCGCACCCGCGCGGCGAGCTCGCCGTGCGCACCGCGCGGACCGGCGCGGGGTACTTCGCGGCCGGCGCGGCCGACCGGGCCGCCTTCACCGATGACGGGTTCTTCCTCACCGGCGACATCGTCGAGCTCGTCGGTGACCGGCGGATCCGGATCATCGGCCGTCGGAAGCAGTTCTTCAAGCTCGCCGGGGCGGAGTTCGTCTACCCGGACCTGCTCGAGCGCCACTTCATGGCCAGCGACCTGGTCCGCGCCGTCTTCGTCACCGGCCTGCCGACCGAGCCCGCGGTGGTTGCGGTGGTGGTGCCGACCGACCCGACGGCCGGAGCCGACGAGATCCACGACGGTCTGCGTGCGGTGGCCCGCCGGGTCGGGCTGCGGCCGTTCGAGGTCCCGGTCGGGGTGGTCGTCGAGCCGCCGGTCTCCGGCGAGCTGCCCTGGACTCCGGACAACGGGCTGTTGACGCCGAGCTTCAAGCTCAACCGGCACGGGTTGGACGCCCATTACGCGGATCGGATCCGCGACCTCTACGCTGCGGCGGGCGACCGGCTCGATCGAGCGACCACCAGCGACGACGCCGGTCGGCGCGAGATCGATCAGATTCGACACCTGACCGCCAACCTGCTCGGACTCCACCCGTCGGAGATCGACCTCGAGGGATCGTTCAGCGACCACGGCGGCGGCTCGCTGGCAGCGATGGAGCTCGTGCTCCGGCTGCGGCAGCTGCTGCCACCCGGAGGCGCCCGCCGCCTCGCCGATGATCCCGCGGAGCTGACCGAGATCCCGCTCGCCGAGATCGCCGGGTGGCTCGAAGCCGGTCGCGAACCGGCTTCCCCGAGATCTCCCGCGTCCGTGGCGGCAATCGCGCGAGCGGCTGTCGGGAATCCGTCGGCGCCGGCCGAGACCCGCCACCAACGATCGGCCCGTCAGGCCAACCGGGATGCCGCCTGGTGCGAGCTGCCCGAACCCTTGCCGCCGGTGCGGCCCGGTGGCGACATCCTGCTGACCGGCGCGACCGGCTTTCTCGGCGTCCACCTGGTGGCGGAGCTGGCGGCCTCGCTCGGCAACGGCCAACGGCTGTACGCGCTGATCCGGGCCGCCGATCACGACGCGGCCAAGGCGCGGCTCGAGCGCACGCTCGCCGACGCCGGGCTCAATGCCCCGATGGTCGCGGCGGGACGCGCCTTTGATGGTGCCGTGGTCGCCCTGGCCGGTTCGCTCGACACTGACGGCTTCGGGCTCGACCCCGAGGACGCCCAGGCGCTGGCCGACGGTGTCGGGTTGATTCACCACGCCGGCGCCGCGGTCAGCTTCGAACCGAGCTACGGAGGCGTCCGCGAGACCAACGTCGGCGGAACCCGGAGGGTGCTCGAGCTGGCCACGACCGGTCGCCGGAAGGCAGTCCACTTCACCTCGTCGCTCAACGTCGCCTACCTGCTCGCCATGTGCGGCGTCCGACCGGTGCTGGAGGACACCCCGCTGCCAGACGTTCTGACCCCCGACATCGTCGCCAGGTCGCTCGGCTACGCGGTCTCCAAGTGGGTCGGCGAGCGGATGATCCACGGGGCGTTCGCGGCGGCGGCGGGTGCGCTCCGACTGTCGATCAGCCGACCGGCCCTCATCACCTGGTCGACGAGGACCGGCTTTGCCAACGAGTCGGACTGGTTCACCCGCGTGCTGCGCTCGTGCCTCGAGATGGGTCGGGTCATCGGACCGTCGGAGGCGGGTGTGCCGCGCTGCACGCCGTTGACGTCGACCACGGTGGGGGGGCTCGACCTGGTGCCCGTCGATTACGTCGCGCGGGCGGTGCGCCGGCTCGGGGAGCTGACACTCCGAGGCTCACTGCCCCCGACCGCGGACCCCGGTCGGGCGCCGACCTTCCACATTTCGAACCTGGCGCCCGACGAGCGTGGGCTGGTCACCGTCGAACGGCTCATGGCCATGCTCGTCGCGGCCGACCTGCGGTGCAGCGATTCCAGTGAGGGCATGCACTCCCTGTCGTTGGCGGACTGGCTGCTCGAGGTCGAGGCGCGGGGCGCCGCCGCGCTGCCCATCCTGGACATGCTGGCGCGGATGGACCCGTCCCGGCCGAGGACCCGGGCGGAACGGTTCACCGCCGCCATGGAGGCCACCGCCGCGGACGGCGCCATCGAGTGCCCGGGCTTTGATCAGAACCTGGTCGATCGATTCGTTCGGCGGGTCCGGCGGACCGCACCGCACCGCGCGTGACGGCGCGGCCGGGGGGGCTGCGAGATGGTAGACTCTCGATGGTCGTCACATCGAGCATGAGGTTGACTTGCGTCGGCAGCGGTGTGTCGAGGTCGGGCTGTCCACACGGCCCGATCGGCGGCTCGGGACGTCCCACCGACGCCGTCGACCCGGCCCGCGGTGACGGGGTGCTGCAACGAATCGAAACGACATGATTGAGTCCCTCGGATCCCTCGAGTCGAAGTACGAGATCATCGAGAATATCGGTGAGGGCGGGATGGGGTCCGTCTTCAAGGTCCGACACAGGATTCTCGACGAGATTCGTGTCGTCAAGATGATGCGGTCCCACCTCGTGCACGAGGAGGAGAGCAAAGAGCGCTTCTTCCGCGAGGCGCGAATCGCGGCCAAGGCCCGTCACCGCAACATCGCCCAGATCTTCGACTTCTCGGTCGACGAAGGTGTCGCCTTCCTGATCATGGAGTACATCGACGGCGTCACGCTGCAGAACGCGCTCGCCGACCACGGACCCATGTCGATCCCACTCGCGCTCGAGGTCGCCCAGCAGTCACTGCACGCCCTGGCGTTCGTTCACCGGCTCGGCATCATCCATCGGGACATCTCGCCCGACAACCTGATGCTGACCGCCGACAGTGACGGCAACGCGATGATCAAGCTCATCGATCTCGGCCTCGCCAAGTTCACCGAGGCCGACAGCGTGCTGACCCGGGAGGGCCTGTTTCTCGGTAAGCTCCGCTACGCTTCGCCGGAGCAGTTCCAGACCCTGCAGGGAGCCGAGCTCGGACCGTGGAGTGACGTCTACTCCTTCGGACTGGTGCTGTACGAGCTGCTGACCGGCGTCTACCCGATCAGGGGCCGGAACCTGGCCGAGCTGATGGTCGGCCACGTCTCCGAGCCGCCCCTGTCGTTCGACGAGTCGGACCCCAAGGGCGAGATCCCGGATGCGTTGCGCCAGGTGGTGATGCGCTCGCTCGCCAAGCAGCCCGAGGCGCGATTCCGCGACGGCAAGGACTTCCGCGACCACATCCAGGCGCTCCAGAAGCAGTTCCCCTGCGGCCGGGCCGAGAAGGACGAGGCCGCGATCAAGCGGCAGCGCAAACGCCCGCACCGTGCCGCCGGACCGAACCGGACGTCGGATCAGGACCGCCTGGCGCGGGCGTTCGGTGCCGACGAATCGTCGGCCGGACGCGCGTCGGCTCCGTTTCCGGAGCACAGCGATGCCGACAGTGCCGCGACCGAGCTCCGGCCGACCGGGCAGGAGCGCCCGATCGAGGCGCCGTCGTCCCCGCCGCAACCGGCGCCACCCCCCGCCAGAACCCCGCCCGAGCCGATGCGGCCACGGGATCCCGACTCCGAGCCCGGGGTCGGCAGCGGCGCCGAGCCGCCGACCATTCCATTCAAGGCCCAGAAGGCCGACCGGCTCACGCCTCCCGAGGCGCCACCTCGGCCGGCCCACTCCGCGGCGGTTGATACGACATCCGAGGTCGCCGAGCCCTCGGCTGCGACTCCGACCTCGAAACGACGTGACAAGCTGCTCGCTGCGGTGGTCGGGCTCGTCGTGGTGATCGCCGTGGTCGTGCTGCTTTCCCGCATCATCCCGCTCACGTCCACACGCGACGCCGGGTCTCCGGCCGGCGCGACCGGCACCGTGGTTGTCAACGCGGCTCCGTGGGCGAAGGTGGTGGAGGTGCGAACCGCCGATGGAGAACCCGTCGAGCATGGCGGCGGGGCATACACGCCGACGGTGTTGTCGCTCGCCCCGGGCGAGTATCAGATCCTGCTGCGAAACGACCGGTTCGGTGAGCGCACCGTGTCGGTCACCGTGACCGCCGGTGAGACGGCCGCCGAGTGGATTCCCATGGGCGAGGTCGACGCATCCGGCCTGCTCGAGAGTTTGGGGTTGCAGCCGTGATCGGCGGCATCGATCCACCGGAGTCGATGCTGTCCCGCGCGCGGGCCGAAGCCCGGCCTCGACACCGTCGGCGCCGCAGCGATCGTCGCTCGGTTCTCCTGATCGCCGGTCTGGCCGTCGCGCTCATTCTCGGCACAGCCGGCGACGGCGTCGCCGCCCGCTGGTACGACGACTACCAACGGGCGGTCGAGCTCATCGACGGCGGCGACTGCTCTCGCGAGGCGATCCAGCTGCTCGGGGCGGCGGTCGTCGACAAGCCCAAACCGCGCCGCAATGCGCGCACCATCGCGGTCAAGACCGTAGACTACTTCCCGTACTACCAGCTCGCCCGCGCCCACCTGTCGTGCGGTGAGGTCGACGCCGCGCGCGATTACATCGCGGAGTCGCGCCGCCGCGGTGTGGCGCCGGAGTCGCAGCTCGCCGCGCTCGAGGCGCGGCTGGCCGATGTCGGCGGTGCCGAACCGTCGCGCGGCGGTGAGCCGGTCGACACCGAAGCGCTCGCCGGTCTGGCCGCCGACGCCCAGGCGACGATCCGCCAGGCGATCTCCGCGTCGGAGCGCCTGAAGAGCCAGCGACAGACACCCTGGCTGGCGGACTTCTTCGCCGCCAACCAGAGCCGGCTGGATCAAGCCACGAGCGATCTGGGCGCCGCCCAGAGCGAGTTCAGCCAGGGCACCCTGAACCGGGACCGCGCGGCCATCGAGAGCGCGGGACGGACCGCCTCCCGGGCGCTCGACACGCTCAATCAGCTGGAGCAGGAGATCGGCCGCATCGCGCCACCCCAGCCGACCGCGGCGCCGACCGAACGGCGCGCCCCGGCGCGGCCCAGCGCGACGCCCGTCCCATCGCCGCTGCCGACGCGCCCGGTCGTCGTATCGACCCAGCGATCGCCGACCGGGTCGGCTTCGCCCGGCGCGCCGGGCCGGGGCCGACGCCCGCCCCCGGTACCGGACTCGCTGCGCCAGGCCGCGTCGGAGTACCTGACCGCCGGCTACGACACCGTCGTTCAGGATCTGACACCGGACGACTACCCGGCCACCGAGCAGCGGGCGGCCGCCTACCTGCTGCGCGCCGCGGCCCACTTTGCCATTTACTGCCTCGACGGGCGGTCGGACGGCGACCGCCTGGAACAGGTCGAGCGCGACATCGCCCAGTCGACACGGCTCGCGCCGACCCTGCGGCCCGACCCGCGGTTCTTCTCGCCCGAGTTCATCGCGCTCTTCCCCTGACGGCCGGCGACCGGGCCGCTGCCGCGACCACGGGCTGTTCCTCGAGATGACCCTCCGGGCTGCGACCTGTCGCGTGACCGAACACGTGACGAGCGCCCCGACGGACCGGCCACCGGAGCAGCCGGCACCGGTTGCTGTGATACGATCGATGGACCAATTTCGAGAGACGAACCGGGCGTCGAAGGGGGCCGTACGATGCTGCTTCCAACACGGTTCTCGAGGCCGCGGTCGACGTGTCGTCGCACGTCGCTGCCCGCCTCGGTGCAGCCTGTCGCCCGACGACGGAGATCGAGGGGAGGCGTGAAAATGACGATCCGGACTTCATCGGCGTGTGTCTGTGTTCTGGCGATCGCAGTCGTCGTCGCGGCCGGCGAGCCGTTCGAGCCCGCGAGCGCGGGCGCGAGCTACGCGCCACCAGTCGCCGACGGGCCGGTTCAACCGCCGGCGGGGCCCGATCAGATCCCGACGCTCTACGTCAGCGGTCCGTTCGTCACCCACTTCGGCACCGGCGTCCAGGGGGCCGACGAGAGCTGGGTTCAGACCAACCTCGATATGACCATCTACGGCTTCGGCAACCAGCTCATCGAGAGCAACCGCCTCGCCGACCGCTTCGTCGTACCGCAGGGCGAAAGCTGGAACATCCAGGCCATCGAGTTCTACGGCTACCAGACCGGCAGCTCCTCGAGCTCGACGATGACGTCGCTGAACCTTCGTATCTGGCAGGGGACGCCCGGCGCCGGGGGTAACGTCATCTGGGGTGACACGACAACCAATCGCCTGTCCTCCAGCTGGTGGACCACCACTTACCGGGTGCTGGACACCGACTCGGGCATGGCCGCCGACCGTCCGGTCATGGTGCTGCCGGTCAACATATCCGTGACGCTGCCGTCCGGGACGTACTGGCTCGACTGGCAGGTCGACGGCGATCCAGTTCTGAGCGGACCCTGGGTGCCACCGATTACCGTTCTCGGTCAGACCACGACCGGCGGCGCGCGCCAAAGCCTCGACGCCGGTGCGACCTGGGCGCCGATCGTCGACGACGGCACCACCACACCCCAGGGTCTCCCGTTCAAGCTGTACGGCTACCTGCAAGTCGGCAACGACACCTGCTCGACGGCTCAGACCGTCACGTGTCCGCCCAGCGGCGGCACGATCAGCGTCTACGGGAGCACCGTAGGCGCGAACTACAGCGAGCCGCCTTCGTGCAACGGCGTGTCACCGTGGTACCCGGAGGTCTGGTACCGGGTCACCGGCACCGGCGCCGGGATCACCGCCTCGACGTGCTCCAACTACAACCCTTCGGCCGATACGCAGATCCTGGTGTACAACGGCTCCTGCTCGGGTCTGAACTGCGTCACCGCCAACGACGACGACTGCTCACTCCAGGGGCCCTACCTGTCGACAGCGTCGTGGGACTCGATGCTCGGCACGAACTATTACATCGCGGTGACGGCCTCGATGCCACGGGAGCAGTTCGGCGCGGACTTCGAGCTCATCGTGACCTGCGAGGCGTCGTGCCAGACGCTCGCGGCGCCGACCGTGTCGACGATCGGCGGCGTCGGCTGCGGTGGCCAAACCCAGCAGACCTCGCCGGCGCTGACCTGGAACGACGTCGCCCACGAGAGCGGCTACCGGTGGGAGGTCAAGGACGCCTTCGGGGTCGTGGTCCACACCGGCACCACCGGCGCCAACGTGACGAGCGCCACCGTCGGAACACTCGCACCGGGCAGCTACCTGGTGCGCGTCCGAGCGCTCGGCGACGGGGCCTCCTACTGCGACGGCCCGTGGTCGGCGAACTGCTCGTTCGAGGTCATCGAGCCCTGTGA
>JASFPU010000058.1:0-9981 GCA_050115855.1 Holophagae bacterium | reverse complement strand
GAACCATTGTAGGGCCGGCGTCTCGCCGGCCTGCTGGTGAAGAGGGCCGGAAGACCTTTGTGTCCGATTGTCGAATTTTGCAAGAGGCTCAACTCAAAACTCAAAACTGAAACGCCCCGGGACTTCCCGGGGCGTTTTCTCGATGCGGTGCAGAGCTCAGCTCTTCTTTCTGAGCACGTTGAGCGCGGAGCCCGCCTTGAACCACTCCACCTGCTCGGCGTTGAGGCTGTGATTGAGGGAGACCTCCTCGTCCGTGCCGTCGCTGTGGTGGAGGATCGCGGTGACGGGGCGGCCGGGCGCGAGGTCGGCCAACCCGGTGATCGAGATCCGGTCGTCGACCCGGACCTTGTCGTAGTCGGCCGGATCGGCGAAGGTCAGCGGCAGCACGCCCTGCTTCTTGAGGTTGGTCTCGTGGATGCGCGCGAACGAGCGGACGATGATCGCTTTGCCGCCCAGGTGGCGCGGCTCCATGGCGGCGTGCTCGCGGGACGATCCTTCGCCCCAGTTCTCGTCGCCGACCGCGACCCAGTCGATGCCGTTGTCCTTGTACCAGCGGGCGAGCTCGGGCAGCGACGCGACGCTGCCGGTCTCGATGTTGACGCCGGTGCCGGGGTCGTCGGTGAAGGCATTGACCGCGCCGAGGAAGAGGTTGTCGGAGATGTTGTCCAGGTGGCCGCGGAAGCGCAGCCACGGGCCGGCCTGGGAGATGTGGTCGGTGGTGCACTTGCCCTTGGCCTTCAGCAGCACGGGCAGCCGCTCGTAGTCGCCCCCGTTCCAGCCGGGAAACGGCTGCAGCAGCTGGAGCCGCTCCGAGTCGGGCCTGACCTTGACGTCGAGGCCGGATCGGTCCTCCGGCGGCGGCTGGTAGCCCTCTGCCTTGAAGACGAACCCGTCGGCCGGAATCTCCGGCGCCGGCTTGGGCGGCTCGAGCGTGAACGAGCCGTGGTCGGTCTCGATCTCGTCGGTCAGCGGGTTGAAGCTGAGACGGCCCGCGAGCGCGTACGCGATGACGATCTCGGGGCTCGAGATGAAGCTGTGGGTCTTCGGATTGCCGTCGTTGCGCTTGGCGAAGTTGCGGTTGAACGACGAGATGATCGAGTTGGTCTCCCCATCGGCGATGTCATCCCGCTTCCACTGACCGATGCAGGGGCCGCACGCGTTGGCGAGCACGGTGGCGCCGAGCTCGGCCAGGGTCCCCATCTGGCCGTCGCGCTCGATGGTGGCCTCGACCTGCTCGGATCCCGGCGTGACCCACAGCGGGCACTTGATGGCCGCACCGTGGTCGATCGCCTGCTGGGCGACGTCGGCGGCGCGCGTGATGTCCTCGTACGACGAGTTGGTGCACGAGCCGATCAGCCCCGAGGTCAGGGTGTCCGGGTAGCCGTTGAGCGCGACGTCGGCGGCCATTCTGCTCACCGGCCGGGCGAGGTCCGGAGTGTGCGGCCCGACGATGTGCGGCTCGAGCGTGTCGAGGTCGATCTCGATGACGAGGTCGTAGTAGGTCTCGGGGTCGTCGGCGACCTCCGTGTCGGCGGTCAGGAGGTCCTTGTTGGCCTCGGCGAGGGTCGCGATCCGGGCCCGCTGGGTGGCGTCGAGGTAGGTCTTCATTCGACGGTCGTAGGGGAAGATCGACGTCGTCGCACCGAGCTCGGCGCCCATGTTGGTGATGGTGCCCTTGCCGGTACACGAGATCGACTCGGTGCCCGGTCCGAAGTACTCGATGATGCGGTTGGTGCCGCCCTTGACAGTGAGGATGTCGAGCAGCTTGAGGATGACGTCCTTGGGCGCGGTCCAGCCCTGGAGCGTGCCGGTCAGCTTGACGCCGACGACCTGCGGCTGCAGCACCTCCCAGTTGAAGCCGGCCATGACGTCGACGGCGTCGGCGCCGCCGACGCCGACGGCGATCATGCCGAGGCCCCCGGCGTTCGGGGTGTGGGAGTCCGTACCGATCATCATGCCGCCGGGGAAGGCGTAGTTCTCGAGCACGACCTGGTGGATGATGCCGGATCCGGGCTTCCAGAAGCCGAGGCCGTAGCGGGCTGAGGTCGACTGAAGAAAGTCGTAGACCTCGCGGTTCATGTCGATCGCGGCCTCGACGTCCTCGTCGGCGCCGGAGCGGGCGAGAATCAGGTGGTCGCAGTGGACCGTCGATGGCACCGCGGTGGTGTCGCGGCCCGACAGCATGAACTGGAGCAGCGCCATCTGGGCGGTCGCATCCTGCATGGCGACCCGGTCGGGCTGGAGCTGGATGTACGCTCTGCCGCGCTCGAGCGTCTCGCCCTCGGGGTCGGCCAGGTGGCCGAACAGCACCTTCTCCGCGAGAGTCAGGGGCCGGTCAAAGCGTTGACGAATGACCTCGAGCCGCTGGCGCGTGGTGTCGTACACCTTCTGAACGAGCTCGGGGGTGGTTTCAATGGTCGGCATTCTGTCCTCCAATTCAACCCTCCGACGGCGTGCCGCAGGGCGGCGAAACGACGGTCATTGTAGCACCGGCCGACGGCCGGACACCGGCTGGTATCATGATCCGGCCGTGACCAGACCTTCGATCATCGGGAGCTGCCTGACCGCTGCGATCTGGGCCTGCCTGGCGGTCGGGTGCGGTGGTCTCGCGCCGGGGTGGCAGCGGCTGTGGCCGGGGGAGTGGGAGCTCGAGCACGTCGGTGTGACCTGGGTGGCGGGCGTTTCTGCTGCCGATCGGGTCGTGTCGGTCCCGACCTTGGGAGCCGAGCTCAGGACCGAGCTGGCCAACCGTGGCGACCGGCCCGCGACGGTGGAGCTCCACGGTCCGGAGCGGGTGTTTCGCTGGTCGTTGGCGGTGGCGGAGACGAAGCCCATCGCGGTGCCTCTGCCCCCGGGCGACTGGCGCTTCGAAATCGACGGCGAGGTCGTGCTCGGCAGTCCGCGTGTCGGACGCCCGCTGCCCGAAGCTCGGCTGCTCCTGGTCATTCTGGTCGACACCCTGCGCGCCGACCATGTCACGCCCGCGTTGATGCCCGGGGTGCACGCCGCATTCGACGGCGGGCGGAGGTGGACCGGTGCGCAGGCCAACGCGCCGTGGACCCTGCCGTCGGTCGTGTCGCTGTTCACCGGACGGCCGGTCCTCGACATGACATCACCCGAGGGTGACATCGTCGGAGTCCCGTCCGGTTGTGCCAGCTGGGCGACGGTGCTGTCCGCTGCGGGTTTCGAGGGCGGTGCGGTGGTCGCGAACCCGACGGTGCACGCGCTCAACGGCTTCGCCGGGGGCTTCTCGACCTTCGTCGTGCCCGACGGCGGCGACGTGGCGACGGCCCCGGACGGGCGCTGGGTCGTCGACCGGGCGCGCGACTGGCTCGCCGCCCACACCGGTGAGGACGCCTTCTTGTATCTCCACCTGATGGACCCGCACGAGCCGTACCGCGATCACGCCGGTGACGGAAGCGTGCTGGAGCCGCTCCGGTCGTTGGCCTTGGGCCGTCATGTGCCCGGCGCCGACGAGGTCGCGACGCTGCGTCGACGCTACGCCGGCGAGGTGCGGCACACCGACGAGGTCCTGACGCCGTTTCTCGCCGAGCTGCCGATGCACGCGGCCGTGGTGCTCACCGCGGACCACGGCGAAGCGCTCGGCGAGCACGGGGCCTGGGCGCACGGCCTCAACCTGTACCGCGAAGCGCTCGACGTGCCGCTCATGGCCAGGGCGCCCGGCCTGTCGCCGGAGGTGGTGACGATACCGGTTCAGCTGCTCGACCTGGCGCCCACGTTGCTCGACCTGGCCGGGGTCGCGTCCGATTCGGCCATGGTCGGCCGCTCGCTGCTCGACGGTGGTTCGGACCTGCCGATGGTCGGCGCGACGTTCTCCGCAGGACCGCTCCGCTGGTCGTGGCGCGATGGCGACCGCAAGGTCGTGTTGCGCATGGCGGCCCAACCCGGCCTGGGTGCGGAGAGCCGTCAGCAGCTCGCGTCGAACGCCCCGCTCCCGTCCGGCGGGTTCCTTTTCGATCTTGCGCAGGACCCGTCCGAGGATCGGCCCGGAGTGGTCCCGGAGGACGTCGGCGACGAGGTCGGTCGGGTGTTCGCCGCGACGGCCGGTCGGATGGTGCCCGGGTTGCAGCTGCTGATCAAGGGCGGCGGCGGTCCGGTGGCTGCGGAGGTCGCGATCGATCGCGAGGTCGAGGTGGTCCAGGCGTGGAGCGGGGGACCGGTCGAGGTCGACCGGTCCGCCGGTCGGCTGGTGCTCCGGTGCTCCGATGCCGATCCGCTGTGCGCCGTCGCCTTCGCCGCGGGCTCGATCCCGGCGGAGGTCACGCCGCTGTCGGGTGCAGCCGAGTGGCGGGGCGTCGCCGCGGACCGACCGGTCGATGTCCGGCAGCTCGACGCGCCCGATGCGGTCGTTCGCGGAGCGTACCTGTGGTGGAACCCCGACCGGCCGCTGGTCGTCGGCGGCTACGACGAGACCATGGAGCGGCTGCGGGCGCTGGGGTACATCGAGTGACGGCGTTCGCGCGGGAGTCGTGAGTCGTGCGCCGTCGCGGGTGACGCGTTTCGGTTTCGGTACCGTTGATCGGGATCGGGATCGGGAGCGACCCCACCGCTCATCCAATATCCAATATCAAAGATCTACTTTCTACTATCCAACCCCCAACATCCGACATCAGATGCCCTCCGGAGATGGCGACCCGCTATCCTCGACCTGTCGTGACGGACACTGACGCAACGCCGCGCTTCCTGTGCGACGCCATGCTGGGATCACTCGCCCGCTGGCTGCGGTTCTGCGGCTACGACTGTCTCTACCTGGGCACCGAGCCCGAGGACGCCGAGCTCGCCAGAATCGCCGACGACGAGGACCGGTGGTTGCTGACGCGGGACCGGGAGCTGGCGGCGACCGGCCCGCGGACCCAGATGGTTCGATCGGACGGCCTCGAGGCGCAGCTCGCCGAGGTGCTGACCCGACATCGCCTGCCCCTGCCGGAGGATCTCGAGGGCTCGCGGTGCGGTGAGTGCAACGGCCGTCTGGAGGACGTTTCGCCGGACCAGGTCGCGGATCACGTGCCGCCGTACGTGCTCGCGACGGCCGGGCGGTTCCGGCGCTGCGACAGGTGCGGTCGGGTGTACTGGCCCGGCACCCATCTGAAGCGCATTCAGGACCGGTTCGACGCCATCAGGCGCAGGATGCGTGCCGGCTCGAAGACGCGGTAGCATGGCGCCATGAACGATCGCCGCGACGACCGGCTTGCGGAGCTCGAGAACGCCCTCGGCTACAGCTTCCGCGATCCCGATCTCCTCGGCCGAGCGCTCCGCCACGGGTCGGCGGTCGGGTCCGAGCACGCCGGGACCTACCAGCGGTTGGAGTTTCTCGGCGATGCGGTGCTCGGCCATGCCGTCGCCCGGATGCTGTTCGAACGGTTTCCGGACGACGACCAGGGTGATCTGACCCGGAAGCGCGTGCACCTGGTCCGCGCCGAGCGGCTCGCCGAACGGGCGGCGCTGCTTGGCCTCGATGGCTGGGTCGAGGTCGGCTTCAGCGTCGAGCAGAGCGGTGGGCGGGGTGCGACCGCGCTGCTCGAGGATGTCTTCGAGGCGGTGATCGGCGCCATCGTCGTCGATGGGGGCTGGGAGCACGCCCGAGCCTTCGTCGAGCGGCAGCTCGGCGACGAGATCGACGAGTTGGACGAACGCACGCTGGCGCTCGACAACCCGAAGTCCGCCCTCCAGGAGGCGGCCCAGGCTCGGGGTCTGGCCTTGCCGGAGTACCGCATGGTGCGTCGCGGCGGCACCGACCACCGGCGCCACTGGGTGTACGCCGTCGACTGGGACGGCGAGGAGATCGCACGCGGCGAAGGCCGGTCAAAACGCGATGCCCAGCAGCGCGCGGCCCGTCGGGCGCTCGTCCGCCTCGGCTTCGTCCCCGACGAGTAGCGCGTTCGCCGACAATGCGCCCACTCCGGATCGCCACGACGTAGATCTCCACGACTTCAAACGCTCCGGCGGGCGTGCAACCCCGAGCCCGAGCACTGAACCAAGTGCAGCCGAACATGTCAGCAGGAAGGCCGATGTGTCGGGCAATCAGACCGGCTTCAACCGGTTGAATCGCCGGCGTGCAGGTGCTGCCAGAGGTGGCGGCCGAGGCGGGGTCCGATGGCCCGCTGGAGCTCGTCGACCGTGGCCTGCTGGACGCCGCGCACCGAGCCGAAGCGTTTGATGAGCGCGGCGCTGCGTCCCGGCCCGATCCCGGGCACGTTGAGCAGCTCGCTGGTCAAGGTGCGTTTCGTGCGCCGCTTGCGATGGCGGCTGACTGCGAACCGGTGCGCCTCGTCCCGGGCCTGACGGAGCACCAGGTGGGCCGGGTCGGATGGGTCGAGCCGGAGTGGCTCGGGGTCGCCGGGCAGCCACAGCTCCTCCTCGCGCTTGGCGAGGCCGGCCATCGGAAGGACGAGACCGAGACGGTCAACAGCGGCCATGGCGGCGTTGAGCTGGCCGACGCCGCCGTCGATCAGCACCAGATCCGGCATCGAGGCCTCCTCGTCCCGCAGCCGCCGGTAGCGACGAGTCACCGCCTCGGAGATCGACGCGAAGTCGTCGACCCCGTCGACGCCGCGGATGTGGAAGGTCCGGTACGCCCGTTTGTCCATCCGCCCCCGGCGCCAGACGACGCACGATGCGGTGGTGTCCTTGCCGCCGGAGTGGGAGATGTCGAAGCACTCGAGATGGGCCACCGGGTGGTCGAGGCCGATCGCCTCACCGAGCCGCCGCGACAGGTGCTGGGCCTGCGACCGGGGCGCGCGGAACCGGAGCTCGAAGGCGGCCCGGGCGTTATCGCGCGCCAGCTCGACCCGCCGGGCGCGCGGTCCGCGCTGCGGCGCCACGATCTCGACCGCGCGGCCGCGCCGGTGGGCGAGCCACGAGCGGAGCAGCTCGCGGTCGTCCTCGTCGAGCTCGACCGAGGTCTCGATCGAGCGCGGGATCGCGGGGTTGGCCTCGTAGAACTGGGCGGCGAAGCTGGTCAGCAGCTCGGCCACGCCGACGTCGCCGACGCCCTCGAAGTGAAACTCGCGCTTGTCGACCAGCTTGCCGTCCCGATAGGGCAGCACGCAGACCGACGCGTGCTCGCCGTCGGTGTGGGCGGCGAAGACGTCGGCGTCGCCACGCCCGGGCTGCTCGACGTCCTGCGGTTCGCCGAGCCTGCGGACGACCGCGATCAGGTCGCGGTAGCGGCCGGCCAGCTCGAAGTCTTCGCGCTCCGATGCCGCCCACATGCTCGCCTCGAGCCGGGGCAGCAGGTCGCGGTGACGGCCCTCGAGGAAGAACCGAAGCTCGTCGACCGCCTCGGCGTAGCTCTCGGCGTCGGTGAGACCCGCGACGCACGGCCCGAGGCAGGCCTTCATGTGGTAGTAGAGGCATGGCCGCGGCAGCGAGCCGTCGATCTCGATGGCGCACGTCCGAACCTGGAAGTGGGTTCGCGCGAGGTCCATCAGCCGGCGAGCCATGCGCTGGCCCATGTAGGGTCCGAAGTAGCTGTGGCCGTCGTCGCGGATGCGTCGGGTGAAGAGCACGCGGGGCCATGCCTCGCCGGTGGTGAGCTTGATGTAGGGATACGTCTTGTCGTCGCGCAGAAGCACGTTGAAGCGCGGTCTGAGCCGCTTGATAAGGGTGTTCTCGAGGATGAAGGCCTCGACCTCGCTGGCGGTGACGGTGAAGTCGAGCTTGCGCGCCCGCTCGAGCATTGCCCGGGTCCGCTCCGGTTGGTCCGACCGGCCGAAGTACGACAGCACTCGTCGCCGAATGTCGCGCGCCTTACCGACGTAGAGCTCGCGACCACGGGCGTCGCGGAACCGGTAGACGCCCGGCGACTCCGGGGCTTCGTGGGCGCGTTCGAGGAGTGGGTGAGTGTCGCTCACCGTTGTATGGTAGCTGTGCCATGTTCATCGCCGAGACCTTCACCAGTCTGCAGGGCGAGGGCGTTCTGGTCGGAGTGCCGTCCCACTTCATCCGGACCTCGGGCTGCAACATGCGCTGCCGATGGTGCGACACGCCCTACACCTCGTGGCTACCGGAGGGCAAGAGGAGGCCGGTCGGCGAGCTGGTCGACGGCGCGGTCGGCTCGGGCGTCCGCCACGTCGTGGTCACCGGCGGCGAGCCACTGCTCCAGCGGGAGATCGGCGAGCTCACCGGAAGGCTGCGCCGGGCCGGACTCCACGTCACCGTCGAAACCGCGGCGACGGTGGCGCCGGTCTTCGAGTGCGACCTGCTTTCCGTGTCGCCGAAGACGGCCAACTCCGATCCGCAGGGCAGCTGGCGCGATCGGCACCGGCGGGCGAGAGCCGATCTCGGGCCGCTGCGCGCGTTGCTCAGCCGCTTCGATTCATACCAGCTCAAGTTCGTCGTGACGGATACCGACGACGTTCCCGAGATCCTCACCATGCTCGACGAGCTCGGTTCGGTCGACCGGAATCGGGTGCTGTTGATGGCAGAGGGACGGAGCGCGGCGGAGGTCGCCGACCGGGCGGCGCTGGTTGCCGGGTTGTGCTCCGAGTACGGCTTTCGCTACACTCCGCGACTGCACCTCGACTTGTTCGGCGGCGGTCGAGGGGTGTGATTTGCCGCCGGGAATGGCAGACATGGGTTTCTTCCGCATCGCCAAGACCTTCGAGGTCGAGTACGGACACCGGTTGAGCAAGCATCCGGAAAAGTGTCGATTTCCTCACGGTCACAGCCTCAGAATCGAGGTCGTCGCCCGCGGTCGTGAGCTCGACGGCAACGACATGGTGTGTGACTACAAGGCGCTCAAGATGCTCGTCGTCGACCTGGTCGAACGGCTCGACCACGCGATGGCCCTCAACTCGGACGATCCGCAGCTGGACGGGCTCAAGGCGATCGGCGAGCGGGTGCTGCTGTTCGACGGCCAGGACCCGACCACCGAGGTGTTGGTGCGCTGGTTGTACGACGAGATCGCGGCGCGGATCCGGGCCGACGGGACCGTCGACTCGCCGACCGGCGCGACCTACGAGATTCCGAAAGGGCTCGAGCTCGAACGGGTCCGGGTGTGGGAGACACGGACCTCCTGGGCGGAGTACGTCGGGATTGAGTAGATCCCCTGCCACGAAAGCCGGCTCGAACGCGGCATAATATGCGATCGTGACCAGTGACTTTTCGTCATCCAATCCCCTTGTCCCGCCCGACGAGGTCGTCGCCTGGCTCGAGGCGATCCCACAGCCGGTCGCCGTCACCGGCGGAACGGGCTTCGTCGGTTCTCACCTCGTCGAAACCCTGTGCGCGGCGGGGCTCCGGCCGCGTGTTCTGGTGCGGGACCCGGAGCGTCCTCGCTGGATCGCAGCGGCCGACGTCGAGTGGGTCGCGGGCGACCTCGATGACGACGACGCGCTCGACCGGCTGGTTCAGGATGCCGGCACGGTGATCCACCTGGCAGGGGTGGTCCGGGCGGGCCGCGCGGTCGCCTTCGACCGGGGCAATCGCGTCGGCACCGCGAACTTGGTTGACGCGGTCGGTCGCCGCGCGCCGGATGCGCGAGTGGTCCACGTCTCGTCGCTGGCCGCGATGGGGCCGTCGCCCGATCGGACGGGCAAAGGCCCGGGCGACTCCCCGGCGCCGATCTCGGCGTACGGTCGGTCTAAGCTCGGGGCCGAGCGCGCGATCGCCGAGCTCGCCGGGCGGAACCGCTGGTGCGTGCTCCGCCCACCGGCGATCTACGGTCCGCGCGACACCGACGTGCTCGAGTTCTTCAAGATGGCGTCCCGCGGCGTCGCGTTGGTGCCCGCCGGTGAGCGGTGGTTGACCGTGGCATACGTGGCGGACGTCGTCAGAGCCGTGGTCGCCGCCGCGGCCGTTGCGGACGACGGATCGGTGTTTCACCTCGGAGAGCCGACCCCGCGGCGGCTCGACACGCTGCTCCACGAGCTCGCGACGGTGGGTGGCGTCACCGTGCGGATCATCCATGTGCCGAGCGCGCTGATCGCGGCGGCGGGTGCCGTCGGCAGCGGGCTTCAG